>JAJFTT010000038.1 GCA_021372785.1 Negativicutes bacterium
ATAGGCGCGTCCGGTCATAAAGATGGCGAAGGTGCTGATGAAGGGTGTTTTGCCGCTGGCGGCAAATCCGGCGGCGATGCCGGTCATATTGGCTTCGGCAATGCCGCAGCTGAAAAAACGTTGGGGATACGCTCTGGCAAAACCGGCGGTCAGGGTGGAGGTGGCCACATCAGCATCCAGCACCACAATATTGGGGTTTTCGGCGCCAAGCGCAATTAAGGTTTCCTGATATGCCTCACGGGCTGCTTTTACTGTTGTCATCTTAATCTCCTTCACTCCGCCAATTCCGCCAGCGCCAGCGCCAGTTGTTCCGCATTGGGCGCGGTGCCGTGCCAGGACGCTTTGTTTTCCATAAAGGAAATTCCTTTGCCCTTGACCGTATGGGCTAAAATCAGGGTTGGTTTTTCGGTTTCGCGGCGGGCGGCGGCAAAACCTTGGCGGATATCGTCAAAGTTATGCCCGTCAATTTCCACCACATTCCAGCCAAAAGCCTGCCATTTTTCTTTTAAGGGGGAAACGCCCATCACATCGGCAACTTTGCCGGTAATCTGCAGGTCGTTGTTGTCTAAGATTGCGGTCAGGTTAGCTAACTGGTAATGAGCGGCCGCCATGGCGGCTTCCCAGATCTGGCCTTCCTGCTGTTCGCCGTCGCCCATCACCGCATAAATCCGGCTGCTGCGCTGGTCCATCCGAGCCGCCAAAGCCATGCCCACTGCTATGGAGAGGCCCTGACCCAGCGAACCGCTGGTAAAATCCACCCCGGGCGTTTTGTTCATATCGGGATGTCCCTGCAGCCGGCTGTTGATCTGCCGAAAGGTCATCAGCTCCGCTTTGGGGAAATAACCCCTGGCCGAGAGGATGGCGTAATAAACCGGCGTGGCGTGTCCTTTGCTGAGCACAAAGCGGTCGCGGTTGGGATCACGGGGATTTGTAGGATCAATATTCATCTCTTCAAAATAAAGGACGCTCAGCAGTTCCACCAAAGATAAGGAACCGCCGGGATGACCGGATTTGGCCGTGGCGACCATTTTTACAATGTCGCGCCGGGTTTCTTTGGCCAGGGCCAAGAGATCGGTTTGCATTTGTTTCACGCTCCTGCTTTCTTTTATCAATTTGCGCTGATTGCTTGTTTCGGAAGCTTTTTCGCAGGCGGGCAAGCGAATTCCTTTTGCTATTTTCAATCCTGTTGAAAGCGGCTATTTCTGCTTCGCCGCTCTTTTTTGCTTTTTTACTTCCCGCATGAATTTGGGGATGGCCAGCAAACGTCCCATGCGTTTGGGGTCGCGCAAGGCCCGGTAAAGCCATTCCAGATGGATGGACTGAATCCAGTGCGGCGCGCGTTTGTCCACGCCGGCCATGACATTAAAACTGCCGCCCACGCCGATGCAGACGGGCACGTTTAATTCTTTCAGGTGTTTCTGAATCCACAATTCCGCCGGCCGCGGCTTGCCCAGCGCGCAGAAGAGCATATCCACTTTTGCTTTGGCAATGGTTTCAATCATCACGGCTTCTTCCGCTTCATCAAAATAGCCGTCATGGGTGCCGCTCACCACCAGGCCGGGGTAGCGCGTTACCGCCTGGATCACCGCTTTTTCTGCCACACCGGGCGCCGCACCTAAAAAATAGGTGCGGTATTTTTTTGCGGCTGCCACTCGCAGCATTTCCTGCATTAAGTCATAACCGGCCACCCGTTCCGGCAAGGGGCTGCCCAGTTCGCGCGCGGCCCAAAGAATACCGCTGCCGTCGGGCACCAGCAGATCCGCTTTTTTTAAGGCCCGGCCGAATTCTTTTTCCTGCAGGCCGTTCCAGGCTATTTCCGGGTTGATGGTAACAATATGCGACGGCGTGCGTTTTGCAATACGCTTTTCCACCCAGGCTACCGCCTCCGGCATAGTCAGGCTGCCGACCTGAAAACCAACAATATTCACCGTTTTATTCATGGCGATCCTCCTCGATGGCGGCAAAAGCCAACTGCGCGCTGAGCATGGCCTGTTCGCGCAGCCGGTTGAGGGTCTGCTGCTCCGCTTCGCCCAAAGTGCTGCCGCTGTCCAATTGTTCTGTCACCAGCGCATACAATTCTTCGCTCCGCAACTCCAGAAGATTGCCGGCGGTGGTTTGCCGCACGCGCCGGGCAAAATGCTCTACTTTGGGATCATAACGGACGGCAATGGCTTTGGTCTGCGCCACCGCCGCAAAAATTAAGGCATGCAGCCGCACGCCAATCAGCAAATCGCAGGCGTCAATCAGGGAGATGACTTCTTCCACATGATGACCGCCGGGCAAGACGGCGGCCTGCTGTTGGTTTTGCAGGCGCGCCAGGATGGTTTCCGATATTTTCTCATCATCCTTTTCCTGCATGGGGATAAAGACAATGCGCGCCTTTCTTTCCACGATCAGCCGGTCCAGGGTGAGCGCCAGCTGTTCCACCCATTTTTCGTTGTCGCCCCAGGGGCGGACGGAGACGCCAATCAGCGGGCCGCTGCCCGGTTGCAGCTGTAATTGCCGCAGCAGCTGTTCGCCTAATTTCGCTTCCGGCCGGGGAAACAGGAGCACCGGGTCGGCCGAAAGCCGAATGCGTTCGGCTTTTAAACCAAGCCGCTGCAGTTCTTCTACCGATTCGGCGTCGCGCACCGTAATCACCCTGGCGCGTTGTAAAATAAACGCGGTCAGCCGCCGGTTCCACTTGCCGTTCAGGGGTCCGATGCCCTGCGCATAGATCATGAAAGGACAGCGGCGCAGGATTGCCAGCAGCAGAATGAACAGATAATAGCGCAGGCTGCGCGAGCTGGTCACGTCCTGCAGGAGGCTGCCGCCGCCGCTGATCAGCAAATCACTGCTGCCCAAGGCGTTCCAGATGGCGGCAAAATCGGTGCGCGAGAGGGAATGCACGCCATGGCTCTGCCGGGTGACGCCTGGGTTTGCCGATAAGACGGTCAGTTCCGCCGCGCTGTTCTGCTGCAGCAGGGCTTTCTGCACGGAAGTGAGAATGGCTTCGTCGCCCAGATTGCTGAATCCGTAATAACCGGAAATTAAAATCCGCGCCGCTCGCGCAGCCCCGGGCCGTTCTGCTGCATTAGAGTTCCGTTTGCTTGTTGTCATCACTTGGTTCCTCCCAATATCGTTTCCGGAGCCAAAGCGCCAATCTCATCACAAAATAAGCACAGAGTCCCAGGCAAACACCCAGTAAGATGCCCCAGAGGCCACGCTCAATGGCAATCATCATTCCGGAACGCACATGCGCAAAGGAATTCACCACGGAGACCCAGCCAACGCTTGCTATGGCCAGCAGCGGCCCCACCAAAAAAGCAAAGCCGGCGGCCAAAATGCCGGGAATCAGCAGAGAAGCCGGGTAGCCAATCAGGAATTCCTTGATTCTGGGTCTTGCTACCAGGACCTTCTCGAGGAATGCGCGCAGCTGCAGTTCCAGAGGGCTGATGCTGCTGACGGCGGCGTTACCGGAACGCAGCAGATAATAATAGGCGGCAAAAGCGGCGACTCCGGTAATCGTCAGCCACATCACACTAATCGGGCTGCCGAATAAGCTCTTGATATCGCTGCGTATCTGCAGCCAGCCGCGTTTGCCGGCCGGTTTGTGGAAACTGTAACCGTAACGCAGGAAAAACCAAAGCCCTAAAATCAGCAGCGGCAGGATGAAGCCGGCTTTCACGCCGCGGAAATACTGCAATTCCAGCATAAAATTGTTGTCACTCATCAGAATGCCCAGCAAAATGCCGCCGTTGATGGCAATCAGGAAGCTGCCGAGGGCTGCTTTGACGCTGTAGAACAAGACGCCGCCGGTTTTTAAATTCTTCGGCATCGCTTCCAGATAGCGCATGGCAAACATACCCGCCAGGACCGGATAAAGCACCTGCGCCGCAAAGGCGAGCAGCTGACGCAGCATCACCCAGCTGCCGGCAACCGTGCCGCCGGAACGGGCCAGATAACCAATCGCCAGCGCCGCCGCAGCGGCGCATACCGTTAAGATCAGCCAGTACTTTGTTTTGCCTTCCACACCCCACTGCATGAAAAATAAGACGGCGGAAAGCGCCAGGGCCAAAGGTAAGAGAACCATGCGTCCGGCTAAATGGAACGAGCCGATCGAACGCGCCGCCCCCATGGTATAACCGGAGTTTTCAAGACTGGCGACTGCTGTTTTGACCATAGCCTGATTCTTGCTGAGGATTTCAGCGGTAAGCACGGAACCGTTGCTAAAGAGCCGCAGGTACATGATCCGCATGTTGCGGTCCACCGCAGCACGCTGCCAGCGTTCCGCGATGCCGTCATAGGTCAGCCAATTCTTTTTATCCAATTCCGCCCGCTGAATGGAATAAACGCGAACCGCCTGAAAATCCGTTGCCTGCAGCAGCGCGCTGTCGCCGGTCAAACGCAGACTGTCCAATTGGGTTGCATTTTCCACCAGACCGTAATTCCAGCCGTATTGGTTGAGTATCTCCACAAAAGCATTGAAGGCGCCGTCCTGCGGGATTTTTTCATAGGCCGCGCCGCTAAAATCGGTGGTGCCGGGCAGCACTTTACCGGTGGCAATGATATTCGAAACCTTGCCGCAGGCAATCAGCGGCTGATAGAGCGCGCGCAGCTGCTCTGCCGTGATGCCGGGCGTTTCCGCGGGGCGCGGTTCAATCAGAAAGCCCAACGCCAGATATTCCTGCAGTTCGGTTTGGTCATACCATAAACCGGCTGTTTTATAAACCTCCCAGTAAGCGGAAGGGATTTCCAGAATCCCCAGCTTTTCGTTCTGAAAGCTGCGCCAGCCAAAGTGCCGGATCGGCCCGGACAACGATGAGGTGATCTGAGCAAACATCGCCAGGTTATCCGTAATCACATAGCGGCTCATTGTTTTTAAATTGTTCTGCAACAGCAGGGCAAAAGTGCTCTGCCCGTCGGTACGCAGCGCATCCGCTGCCTCGGCATAATCCAGGACGGTCAGATCGCCGCGCTTTTCCAATTCTTCAAAGGTTTTCTGATAAAGCGTAGCGGAGGTCGCGCCGGCGGCCCGAAAACCGGCCAGCGTGTCCAGGTAATATTGCCGGCCGCCATACCCTGCGGCAGCAAGATAGATCTCTTCGGTATCCAGAGAGATTTCAACCGATTTGGCGGCCCCTTCTGTCTGAATTCGCTCATAGGCGGTGAACCAAACAGGCAGCATCGAGAGTATAATCAATAAAATCAAGATTTTTTGCAGGCGTTTAAAGTTCAGCATGCTGATCCGTTCCTTTCCTGGCGGTATTGCTCTTCGCATCCGGTCCGGTTTCCGATTGGCTTTTATTTTCTTTTGGTTTTGATTTGGCCAAAATCCAGGTCAAGGCAAGCAAAGCGAGCAAGCCCAGCAGGCTGCCCAAAAACAAGCCCCAGCCGGTGCGCTGCAGAGATAATAAAAAGGGCGTATGCAAATGCATATAGGTATTGAAGACCGAAACCTGTCCGGCGGCGGCCAGCAGCAACGCCAGAAAACTCCAGACCGGCTGCCCGCTAAGCAGCGGCAGGATCAGCAGCGCCGGATAACCGGTGAGGAATTCTTTGAAGCGGGGGCGCACCCCAAAGAAACGGTCCAGAGCCTGCCGCAGCCACAATTCAAAGCCGCTGACGGCTCCAGTTTCGTTGCCGCTGCGCAGTATGTAAAAACCAATGCCGGCCAGCGCCAAAATACCGCCGGCCAGAGTTTTCCAGGTCAGGCGTTCTTTTAAACGGTTCAGCTGCTGACCGTGTTCCGTCTGCTGCCACAGCCAATAGGCGGCGGTCAGGACCAGCGGCAGCAGGTACGCCAGCTTGACGCCCCGGAAACTGCGGGCTGCCAGCAAATAGGCGTTCTCCGATAAAAGGGCATTGCCCAGGACGGCGCCGCTGAAGGTCAGGGCAGTCACAGCCAGCATACCAACAAGCGCTGTTTTCAGTTGGACCGCTCTGCCGGGCGGCGGTCCATTGTGCCACTGCCGTAAGAATTTCTGATAGAGGGTCAACCCCAAAGTGGGAAAGACAATGGCCGCCAGCAGCGCCATGCCTTCCAATAAAAGATAACCGGAGATCCAAAGCCTGCTGTAACAGAGAGACAGCAATAAGAGAGCACTTAAAGCAAAGGCATACAATAAAGGTTCCGGCACGCGGGGAAACCAGGCGGCAAATAAAAGCGCCGCGGCAGCCAGAATTCCCGCCGCCATAGAGAGGAAAGGCTGAAATCCCACACCCACCGCAGGCAGAGAGGCGGCTTTGCCCGGGGTGTAATCATTTGCCAGGAGATCGGTTCTGGTTTGCGTAATCCATTGCCGCAGCGAAGCCAGCTCGTTGCCGGCCGTCATATCCATGTGTTTATAGGGTTTCAGAAACAAGAGCCTGACACTGCGGTCGGTGACCGCCAGCAGCAATTCTTCTCTGGTATCGTAAGGATAACCGGGATGGATGCGGATGGCCTGATAACGATTGGCGGCTAAATAGTAATCCAGCCCTTCCTGTTTGCCTAAAAATTCCACAATCCCCAGCGGGTGACCCGCCATGGCTAAAATCCGCGCGGCAGCCGTCATCGTATCCTCGTTGCCCCAGCCATATACCTCATAGCCGCTGAAAAATAGTTTACTGCTGTTCGGCAGCAGCAGCGCGCTATAGAGAACCGACTGCACATCGGTATAGCCCTTGCTCAGCAGAGTATTGGATAATTGCGGCATCAGCATCAGATCGTTGGATTTGGCATAAGCCAGCAAATCCGCGTTGGGTGCCAGGGCATCTTCATCCAGCAGAACCAGCGTCGTCATCCCCCAGCTTTGCGCTTCTGCCACCAGCTGCAGCGTTTCCATCTGACAGCTTGCGGCAATTTTCTGCAGATCGCCGTATTCCAGGGCAAGTTCAACCGACCGGTTTGCTTCTTCGAAGGGAACCCGGACAGCCAATTGCCTGCCGGCCAGCACAAGAGATGCCGCCAGCACGATCCAGAGGGGAATATATCGCAATCGTTTCATCATCGTTTCTCCATCTCCGGCAGTTCTACGCCAAACTTGATCCTCTTGATTGCCTGCCCCGGCATAACGATTATGGTTTCCACCTTTGCGGCGGAAAACCCTTTTTCCTGCGCTGCCTTTCTCTGCACCGGCAGGGCCGCTTGCGCGCGTCCGCTGGCGCTGGTCAAACCGCCGAAAAAGTGGTATACTGGCAGTAAGATATCAAAGAATCAGACAGCTGCTTGGCACTGCCTTAATAAAAAATGAGGTGTTCTTATGGCAAAAACATTGGTTCTGGCCGAAAAACCTTCGGTCGGACGCGAATTGGCGCGGGTCTTGGGCAGCAATCAAAAAATGAACGGTTATCAGGAAGGCCCGCGCTATCTGGTGACCTGGGCTTTGGGACATCTGGTGACCCTGGCAACCCCGGAAGAATACGATAAAAAATATGAAAAATGGGAGCTGGAGGCGCTGCCGATTATTCCGGCGGCGATCAAGCTGGTTGTAATTCCGGAAAGCGCCCGTCAGTTCAATGTCGTCAAACAGCTGATGCAGCGGCCGGATGTGAGCGATCTGGTGATTGCCACCGATGCCGGGCGGGAAGGAGAGTTGGTTGCCCGCTGGATCATGGAAAAGGTCAATTGGCGCAAACCGGTGCAGCGCTTATGGATCTCTTCCCAAACGGATCTGGCCATCAAAGAAGGTTTCCAAAAATTAAAGCCCGGCCGGGACTACGAAAATCTCTATCGCTCGGCCCAGGCGCGTTCGATTGCCGACTGGCTGGTTGGGTTTAATGTTTCCCGCGCCCTCACCTGCCGCTATAATGCCCAGCTTTCGGCCGGGCGGGTGCAGACACCCACTTTGGCCATGATTATGGGCAGAGAAGAAGAAATCCGCCGCTTTCAGCCGCAGCCCTTTTATACCATCACCGCCCGCTGCAGCGGCTTTAGCGCCAGCCGGCGCGATCAGAGCAACAATACAAGACTCAGCGATCTTGCCCTGGCGGAAACCATCGCCAATAAATGCCGGCAGTCTAAACAGGCTCAGGTCAGGCAGGTTAAAAAAGAGCAGAAGCGGGAAGCGCCGCCTTTGCTGTTCGATTTGACCGAACTGCAGCGGGAAGCCAACCGCCGCTTCAGTTATACCGCCAGGCAAACCCTGCAATTGATGCAGCGCCTATACGAAGAGCATAAACTGCTTACCTATCCGCGCACCGATTCGCGTTATTTAAGCAGCGATATCCTGCCTACTCTCAATTCACGCCTGCGTTCTCTGGCCGCTTCGGCCGCCTACGGCAAACTGGCGGCGCCGTTTGTCAATAAAAAGATAACCGCCAAGCCGCGCCTGATCAATGATGCCAAGGTGACCGATCATCATGCCATTATTCCCACCGAACAGCCGGTCAATTGGCTGAATCTGACCGCCGATGAAAAACGCATCTATGATCTGGTCGTCCGCCGCTTTCTGGCGGTACTCAGCGAAGATTTTCTCTACGAACAAACCGAAGTCAGGCTTGATTTGGCCGCTGAGGTGTTTACCGCCCGCGGCAGGGTGGTGACTTCGGCAGGCTGGAAAAGTATCTATGACCAGACCTTGTTCAGCAGCAATGAGGAACTGGACGACGAAGAAGAGGACGCAGAAGACAGCAAGGAAAAGCAGCAGACGCTGCCGCCGCTGCAGGAAGGTCAGTTCCTGCCGGTGACGGAGGTGCAACTGCTGCGCGGCAGTACGCAGCCGCCCAGGCGCTATACCGAAGCCACCTTGCTTTCGGCCATGGAGCACCCGGCCAAGTTTATGACCGACAACAAACTGCAGAGCATTATCGAAGAAGTCAACGGCATCGGCACTCCTGCCACCCGGGCGGAAATCATCGAACGTCTCTTCACCGCCAATTACTGCGAACGGCGCGGCAAAGAAATTTTTCCGCTCAGCAAAGGCGAACAGCTGCTGAAACTGGCTCCTTCCGATCTGAAATCCCCCACTCTGACGGCGCAGTGGGAACAAAAACTGACGCTGATCAGCAAGGGTACGCTGCCGGACAAGACCTTTATCGACGAGATGCAAACCTATACCAAAAAGCTGGTCAACGATGTCAAGCAGTTTGCAGGTGATTATCATCACGACAATCTGACGCACACGCGCTGCCCCAACTGCGGCAAATTCCTCCTGGAAATCAACGGCAAGAAAGGCAAAATGCTGGTCTGTCAGGATCGGGAGTGCGGTTATCGCGAAAACCTTTCTTTCCTGAGCAATGCCCGCTGCCCCAATTGCCATAAGAAGCTGGAAGTCTTCGGCGACGGCGAGAAAAAAATCTATTCCTGCAAGTGCGGCTTCCGGGAAAAATACGACCGTTTCAACCAGATGCTGTCTGAAAACAAACAGCAGGCTTCCAAAGCGGAGATTCAGCGTTTTGAGCAGGAACAGTCACGCCGCAATGCCGCCGGCGATCAGTCGGCGTTTGCCCTGGCCTGGCAAAAAGCGCACGAGAAAGAACAAATCAACTAAACAAAAAACCCCGCCCGGTATGATGCCGCCGGCAGTTCCCTCTTAAAAAGAGGCGACTGCGTCGGAAGGCTTTCACCGGACGGGTTTTGCTGTTGATTGCGTCTCTTGTCTGCCCTGCCGCCCGGGGGAAGCGATACGGCGCTCAAACTAAGACAGAACCGTGAATTTGGGCGGACCGTCCGTCACCAGCAAGCGCTGCCAGCGCGGGCGGCAGGCTTTTATCATAACGGGGACAAATTCCGTAAAGCTTTGCAGCAAAGGGTGCAGGGCCGCATAATGCGAAAAAGGGTATTGCGCATACACTTGGCTGCAGGCTGCTGAAATTTGGCAAATTTGTGCCGCGAAGGGTGTATCCTGCAGCGGCTGCAGCATTTTTTCTCGTTCGCTGCAGGAATCCAGGGCCAGAGAGCCGCAGAGATAAATGCAGGCCAAGAAGGTCGCTTCCAAATGTTCTTTACGCTGCCTGGCCCGATCGGCAGAAAACGAGGTCATGGCGCGGGTCAACAAGCGCTGTTCGGCCAGCAGACCGGTGGTTTTAGCCTGCAGTAAGGGCAGCGGTTCCGATTCCGCCGCCAGGCGGGTGGCATAATATTCATCCCAGGCACGGTAAAAAAAAGCCGTGTAATCGGCAGTCACAGCATCAAGCTCCCCTGAGATGCTGCCCCGGATGGCCTTGAGACGATTGTTGTTGTCTACATGCGCCAATTCATGCTGCACCGTATTCTGCAGCAGCCGGTCTGCTTGCCGATCCTGCCGGCTGTTTTGCCAGAGTGCTTCAGAGATGAGAATATAAGAGTCGCCGTTTTTGCGGCGAATGAACTCACCGCCGTATTGACTTAAAAAGAGTTTGGGGGTAAATAGAATACCGCTCAAACCGCTCAAATCCAGCTCCCGGCAGAGGGCAAAGGGTTCCAGCCATTGACGAAGCAGTTGGCTGCGTTCCGGGTCTTCCCGGTAGGCAGTCTCGTTTACGGCAACAAAGCAAGAAAAAGGATCGCTCATTCTATTCCGTCTCCGTTGTTTTTTCGTTTTCTTCCTTTTGTTCGGACGCGGTAAACAGATTTTTCTCATAGAGATGCTTCGCATCCAGGCGGGCCTGCACAATTTCCCGCAGTAAAGCATAAAGCACCGATACCAGAGGGATGAACAGGAGCATCCCCCAGATACCCCACAAGGTGCCGCCCACGCTGACAGCCAGCAGCACCCAGATGGCCGGCAGACCGATGGAATTTCCCATCACCCGCGGATATATCAAATTACCTTCTACCTGCTGCAGAATCAGGAAAAGAACGAGAAACCAAAATGCCTTGAGGGGGTCGAGTATTAAAATCAGGACAGCACCGATCACACAGCCAATAAAAGCACCAAAGACCGGAATAATTGCCGTACAGCCAATGGTCACACTGATGACCAAGGCATAGGGGAAACGGAAAATGGTCATACTGATCAGAAACATCATGCCCAGGATGAAAGCTTCCAGGCATTGTCCGGAGAGAAAACTGGTAAAAATCTTAGCGGACAATTTAGAAATCCGCAAGATATTCTCAGCATTGGAACGGGGAAAAAAGGCATACAGCATTTTGGTCACTTGCCGGCCCAGTTCTTCTTTTTGCAGCAGCAGATAAATGGCAAAGACAATGGACAGCGTAAAGGTCAGCATGCCGCTGAAAATAGAAGTGACGACCGAAATGGTGGAATTGAAAATTCCGCCCAAAGAGGTTTCGGCAAATTTCGAAACGGTATTATAGATGCTGTTCCAGTCAAATTGCAGATCCTGCACCCATTTCACCGCATCCTGGAACTGCAAGGAGGCCAGCAAGTCTTCCAGCCAAATTTTGAATTGATCAAAATAGTCCGGCAGGTTATTTTGCAGGATCATCAGAGTATTCGTCAGCTCCGGAACAACCGCCACCATGACAACGGCAATGAAGGCAGCCAGGAAAGTCACGGTCAGCAGCAAGCTGAGCGCGCGATGGTATTTCTTCGGCAGAGGCAGCCTGCGCTTGCTGAAAATCTCCCGTTCCACTGTCTGCATCGGAACATTGACAATAAAAGCGATGATACAGCCTAAAATAAAAGGAGCCAGCACCCGGATGAAGAGGAGGAGAAAACGCCAAATCGCCTGCAGATTCTGTAACCCCCAGAGCAGCAGGATACCGGCTGCAATGATCTTAAACCAATACATGAAATCATGCTGATTGTTTTCCATAGCGGTTTCACTCCGATCCTGTCGCGTTCTTTCTAGAGCGCTTGCGCACGACAATTTTTCTTTATCCTTTTTAATTCGTGCCGGCAACCGCCGTTTCCTGCAAAAGCAAATCGTTCCCTGTTTTTCTGCCCTGCTTCTTGCTCCGGTATGTTCCAGAAAAAAAGCGTTCTTCTGTCTAATTCCTGCGCATTGACCGGCGACTGCTTGCGGGTAAAGCAAAACAGACCTCGGTCTTGCTACCGGGGTCTGTTTTAATCATTTCAGTTAAACGGTTGCTTTCCAAAGCCCATGCAGATTGCAATAAGCATAGACAGCAAGCGGTTTATCGTTGGGGGTGAGTGCGAAAACAACTTCGGGAACATCTCCGGCCTTCAAAGTTTTGCGTTGACCGCCCTGTTCGCTCAGAAGATAGACCCATTCAATATGATGCTCTTCTGTCATAGGATGCGGCACAGAACCAACGGCAACTTTCACATTATGGCCGTCTACGGTAGCAACAGGGATGTGTTTTTCTTTGCTCGCTTCCACGGTGTTGGGCAATAATTCTGTCATTTTTTGGTTGCAGCAAACCATACGCACACCGGAGTCGTGAATCAAACCTGCTATGTTACCACAGACATCACAACGGAAAAATCTACATTCTTTCATTCTGCCATCTCCTCCTTGTTTGTTTTTCTTCGCCCGGCAGTCACCGAACCATTGCTATTTTGCAGGACACCTTGTTACCCGGTCACTGTCTGCTGAATTTGATTATAACAGTATTCATTCGCATTTTCAAGAGGCAAATGAAATATTCCTGTCTTGGGCAAGCCCGGTTACCTTTTTTCAAACCTCCGCTTGACGAAAGAACCTGGGTGAAGTATGATAAAATTATTGTTTTGGCCATTGGTGCGGCAGAGCAGATGCGTTGCTCACCTCCTGCCCGGAATGACCAGCGAACAACAAGAACAACAATTTGGAGGAGGATTTACGATGCCAAAACTAGCGGTCGGCGACAAGATGCCCAATTTTACGTTTAATACCGCCTATCATTCCGGTCTTACCATTGCGGAGATTCTCCCAAAGCAGCAAAGAACCGTTTTTTGGGTGCTGCGCTATATCGGCTGCACCACCTGCCGTTATGATCTGCATCAGCTGGCCGGCAATTATCAGAAGTTCCTCGATCTGGACAGTCAGATCTATGTTGTGATGCAGAGCGAACCCGCCAATGTACGCGAATATCTGGCCGAGCACGCGCTGCCTTTTGAAATCATCTGCGACAGCAAACAGGAGATTTACCAAACGCTGATGATTCCCGCAACAGCCACACGGGAAGAACGTCAGCCCACCGAAGCCGCCGATCTCGCCAAATTAGCGGATAAAATGGCGAAGCTGAAAGCCGGCGGTTTTGTGCACGGCAAATACGAAGGCAACGAACAGCAGCTGCCCGCTTTGTTTGTGGTAGAACAAAACGGCACTGTTTCCTATGCCCATTACGCCAAAAACAGCATCGATATGCCTGAAGTGGAAGCAATACTGGAGCTGCTCCGTTCGATGAAATAGGCAAATTTTAGAGAATCCGTTATCGCCAATGCTTGCTTTTGTCTTCTGATGCGAGTGAGTGATTATTTTTATTCGTTTCCTTGCCGATTACTACAGGTCGAAGCCCTTGACAAAAAAGAAATCTGCTTTATAATAGGCATAATTATTGATTGGCATTGATGAGAAGAGTAAGCCTCGCACGCTTTTACAGAGAGCCCCGTCTGGTGCAAAGGGGTAGAGTGCAACAGACTGAAGATGGTCTCGGAGCCGCACGGGCGAAGTAATTTAGGTCGTGCCGGGTTCTCCCGTTACAGAGATAGACTATCGCTGGTTTTAAAACGGAGCTTTCCCTTAAATTCCGGCCGCAGTTGAAGAGGCTTTTTGTTGTGAAGCAAAAAGCAAAGCAAGGTGGTATCACGAAAGCATACGCTCTCGTCCTTGGAGTATTCTCCAAGAGACGAGGGCTTTTTTTATCGACATTTTGAAAGCGGTGAATTGATGTGATCCAGATCGACCAACTGACCAAGACCTATAGCCGGCCGCAACAAACAGATCTGACTGCTTTGCGGCAGATTTCTTTCAGCATCGGCGATGGTGAGATTTTTGGCATCATCGGCATGAGCGGCGCCGGCAAATCCACCTTACTGCGTTGTCTCACTTTACTGGAAACGCCCGATGACGGCCGCATTTATTTCGACGGTGTAGACACCGCGCAGCTGCAGGGCCAGCAGTTACTGAAGGTGCGCCGCAAAATGGGAGTCGTCTTTCAGGGTTATCATCTGCTGATGCAGAAGACGGTACGGCAGAATATCAGCTTTCCTTTGATCTTAGCGCACAGTGCGACGGATCGAATGCGCAGCCGCACAGAAGAGCTGTTGGAATTGGTCGATCTGCAAGACAAAGCCGACGCCTACCCCGCCCAACTATCCGGCGGGCAAAAGCAGAGAGTCGCTTTGGCAAGAGCGTTGGCCAATGACCCCAGGGTCCTCTTCTGCGATGAACCCACTTCGGCGCTGGATGCCTTAAACAGCCGGGCAGCGTTGCGTCTGCTGCAGGAAATCAACCAACGCCTGGGTGTCACCATCGTCATCGTGACCCACGATCTCTCGATCATTCGCGCTGTCTGCCACAAGATCGCCATTCTGGATGACGGCGCTTTGGCGGAATGGGGCGATGCCGGGACAATCCTGCAGCACCCTGCCAGCCGGATCGGAAAATTACTGCTCAATGCCACACCCTAGCCTTGTTGTTTTGGCGCGGCATTCAAAAAATGAATCAGCAAAGGAGCCGCAGCGATGCTTACTGTTCTTACAGCTTACCGGGACGTCTTCTGGCAGGGAACCTGGGAAACCATCTATATGACCGCTCTGTCTACCGTCTTTGCTTATTTGATCGGGCTGCCGCTGGGGATCTTGCTCTTTATCAGCCGGAGCGAGGGCATTGCTCCCAGCAAGCCGTTCTATTTTTTACTCGGCTGGATCGTCAATATCGGACGTTCCATTCCGTTCACTGTTTTGCTGGTTGCTGTTGTGCCGCTGACCCGTTTGATCGCCGGTAAAATCATCGGTCCGACCGCCGCTGTCGTGCCGTTGGTGGTGGCGGCCGCCCCTTTTGTGGCGCGCTTAACCGAAAGCGCTTTGGCGGAGGTGGATCCCGGTGTGCTGCAGGCTGCCATTTGTATGGGAGCGGATAAAAAACAAATCATCTTCCGGGTGCTTTTAGCCGAAGCCGTACCCGCGCTGGTCCGCAATTTTTCTCTGACTTGTATCACGCTGCTGGGTTATTCCGCCATGGCAGGGGCTGTCGGCGGCGGCGGTTTGGGTGATATTGCCGTGCGCTACGGACTGCACCGACATGAAGCAGGCGTAATGCCCGTTACTCTGCTGCTGCTGATCGTCATGGTCTGCAGTATCCAGATCGGTTTTGCCCGTTTTGCCGATCATCTCGATAAAAAATAAGCGTCAGCGTCTGTTGCGCTCAAATCAGGATGCCCGCCGTTTCAATTTACAATCAACGCAGTTAATAACATGAAAAGGAACTGTTTGCACTCTTTTCATCTCTATTTGTGCCTCAAGCGCTGCGAAAAGAATGGATTTTAACATGAAAGAAGGATTTCAACCATGAAAAAACAAACCGTAAAAGTCATTCTGCTTGCTCTCAGTCTCTGCCTGCTGCTGGCCGCCCTCTCTGCTTGTTCCAAGAAAGCAGACACGCCCGCGGCGGCAGAAAAAACTCCGGTTGTGATCAAAGTCGGCGCCACCCCTGTGCCGCATGCGGAGATTTTAGAACAGATCAAACCCTTGCTGGCAGAAAAAAACATCGACCTGCAAATTGTAGAGTTCACCGACTACGTCCTGCCCAATCTGGCTTTGCAGGATGGGGAACTCGATGCCAATTTCTTTCAGCATGTGCCTTATCTCGATTATTTCAACGAAAGCAACAAAACCAATTTAGTCGCCATTCAGGCAGTCCATTTTGAACCGCTCGGCATTTATCCCGGTCGGACGGCCAGTCTTGACGCCTTAAAAGAGGGCGCAACCATCGCCATACCCAATGACGCCAGCAACGAAGCCCGTGCGCTGTTGCTGCTGCAGAGTTTGGGTCTGATCACACTGAAGAGCGATGCGGGTCTGACCGCCACCCCCAATGAGATTGTCGGCAATCCGCTTAAGCTGAAATTTACCGAATTGGAAGCTGTTTACCTGACCACCGCCTTGCCGGATGTTGACTTAGCGGTGATCAATGGCAATTATGCGGTGGAGGCGAAGATCACCGAAACGCTGCTTGCCTGCGAAGACAAAGACTCGCAAGCTGCCGCAACCTATGCCAATGTGCTGGTTGTCAAGGCCGGCAATGAAAAGAAACCGGAATTGCTGGCTTTCGCAGCAGCGCTGACCAGCGATACCGTCAAGAGTTTTATTGAAAAGACATACCACAACACCGTGATTGCCGTTTTTGAATAGCAGAAAGGGCTGTAGCAAAACCGTCCAAAAAATGATACTGGAGCAGCAAAAAGCTGCAGCAATTTTTCGTTTTGCTACAGCCCCTTTGGATTTGTTACTTGTTAGTTGCCTGTTGCCAGGTATTCTTCCAGACAGAGTCCCTCTGCTGCGATTACTGCGGCGGCTTCTGTTCCCACATAACGATAATGCCAGGGTTCATAGCCGATTTTGGTGATATCCTGCTTATCTTCGGGATAACGCAGAATGAAACCATACGTACTGGCATGCGCAGCCAGCCAGGCAAACGCGGGATCCGTTTCAAAATCAGCGGTCAGACCGTTGCCGGCCTGCAGCCAATCGTTGGAGACGATATCGGCCGAGAGGCCCAATTGATGTTCGCTGGTCCCCGGTACGGCCACCCAGCGCCCGGCTTCCGCCACCGCCGCCTCGTAAGCGTAGCCCTGATTGAGATAGGTCTGAATTTCTTGCTGGTAGAGATACTGCTGCAGACTCGCGTCGCGGTAAGCAGAGCAGAGGCGTAAAAAAATGCCATCCTGCAGGGCGGCTGCAATCATATTCTGCATGGGCTCGACAACGCGCGCATCCATTTCGTAGTAACCGTCGACACTCTGCAGCAGCGCCGGTACATAATTGAGCGATAACCTGTTGGCAGAATTGACCAGAAAAAGCTGCCAGTTGTTCTCATCCGGCATTCTCTCCGTGGGTTCGATCGTGCCCGGATCTTCGGTGGGGTCGGGATCAGCAGCAGGGTCCTCCGGTTTCGCAGGGCCTACCGGCTGTCCGGGGTCTGCCGGTTTCGCGGGGTCTGCCGGTGGTTCACCCGACTCCGGATTGTTCGGTTCTGCCGCTCCCGGCGGCGAAGCCGGAGGGTTGGGCAGCAAAAAATCGAAGACGAAATAACCGATACAGCCAAGCAACGCAAGACCGAAGAGTATGACCAGCAGCCGTTTTATTTTGAGAGACATTTCGATTCCCTTCTTTTTTTAAACTGATTCTATTTTAACACAATCGTCTGCTTTTGTCAGCAAAGGCGGCGTTATTCTCCGGCGGATTCATAGAAAATTAAAATATGAGCAGGAGTTCCGTGCGCTGTACTGGAAATTATGCAAAAACAGTCTCTCTCTTTTTGCTTTTTTTTTGGAAAGAAGGTTTCTTGATGCTGCTGGCCGTTTGCTGGCTTATTTCGCTGCTGAGCATTGCCCTGCAATTCGCTCTGGTCAATTATGCCAAAGCCAATCCGCAGTGGACGGAGTCTGTTTATAGCCGCGGCATTTATCCAAAAATCGCTGCCGGTCTGCAAGGCTTGCATCGCTTTTTCCCTTTCTCTCTGGCAGAATTGCTGTTGCTGCTGTTCGCCGGGCTGGCATTCGCTTTCCTGGTTCAGAAAATTCCCGCCGTCCTCCGCCAACAACGCGCCGGTACGGCGCTCTGGAGCCTGCTGCGGCGCCCGCTTTGCCTGACCGTCACGGGGGCCTGCCTGCTCGCGCTGCTTTTTCAATTGAGCTGGGGTCTCAATTATTATCGGCTGCCGCTGGCGGATCAGCTCGGTCTGAGCGTGGAAGCAACGGCGCCTTCCCAGCTGCGCAATCTGACGCTGGAGCTGATCCGATCGGCCAATGCCTTGCGCAGCCAACTCTTTCAGTCCGCCAATGGCGCCATGGCCTTATCCGGCTCGCTTTCTTATTATTTTATCACCGCTCCCAGCTGGTATCAGACCGGTTATTTCGATGGCCGCTTGCCGCTTTTGAAGATCACGTCAGCAGTCAAACCGGTTGTGCTGTCCGGATTGATGTCTTTCAGCCAAATTACCGGTTTCTATTTTCCTTTTACCGGTGAAGCCAATGTCAATCTCAATGTGCCGGATGAGCAGATTCCCGCCACCATGGCTCATGAGCTGGCTCACCGTCACGGTTATGCCAGAGAGGATGAGGCCAATTTCATCGCTTATCTGGTGACCACCCAGCCTTTTTTAAGCCCGGAAGTACGTTACAGCGGCACCATGCTGGCTTTGTCGTACTGTCTGAATGCCTGTTATCAGGCGGACCCAGCCCATTATGCAACACTCTATGCAGAACTCAACGATCCGGTTGCGGCGGATTTTGCCTTCAGCCGCAGCTTTTGGCAGCAGTATGAGGGACCGGTGGAACAGGTCTCCACCGGCATCAACAATGGTTATCTGCAGAGCAACGGTCAGAGCGACGGGGTAGCGAGCTATGGCCGCATGGTCGATCTGCTGCTCGCCCTGGCCCGCTCGAAATAATCCCGGGCTTTCAGGAGAAGCCTGCTTGACAGGGACCAGCAGAAACCTTAGAATCAAGGAAGCAGCAACAGAGAAAGGGGTAATATTCTTGTACGATTTGTTAATCAAAAACGGCACCGTTGTGGATGGGACCGGCAAGAAGCGTTATCGCGCCGACGTGGCGGTACAAGATGGCCGGATCGCCCGCATTGCGCCGAAAATCAGCGAATCCGCCCGGCGCAGTCTGGACGCAGAAGGTTTGATTGTCTCTCCCGGCTTTATTGATTATCACAGTCACAGCGACAATGCCGTCTTGTTGGCACCCGACAGCTATAATTATCTGGAGCAGGGTGTCACCACCCAGATCACCGGCCAATGCGGCAGCGGTCCGGCTCCTGTGTTTGAAGACACCGCTTATCACGGCCAATATGGCCTTTCCGAAGAAGTTTGGCAAAAACTCTTGGCGGCGCGCCGGGATTTCCAAAGCTTTATGGCCTATGTCTCAACTCTGAGTTTGGGCACCAATTATGCTTTCTATATTCCGCATGGCAATGTGCGCGGCAAGGTCATGTATTACAGCCCGGCCAAGCCCACTGAAACGCAGATGCAGGCCATGCGGGCTCTGGTCCGCCAGGCCATGGAGTGCGGCTATCTGGGTATGACCAGCGGTCTGGTTTATGCCCCCTCTGTTTATGCCGATGTTGATGAGCTGGCGGAATTGTGCAAAGTGGTGGCGGAATACCATGGCAGTTATGCTTCCCACATTCGCGGCGAGGGGGATAAGCTGGTTTCCTCCGTGGCGGAAGCGCTGGAGGTCGGCCGCAAAGCCAACGTACCGGTAATTGTTTCCCATCTGAAGGTGCTGGGTCTGCATAACAAAGGCAAATCGTCGGTCATTTTAAAAATGATTGCCGACGCCAATGCCGAAGGCAGAATCGTACGTGCTGATCAGTATCCCTTCCTGGCCGGTTCCGCTCCGTTCATCGCGCAAATCCCGCCGAAATTCCTGACCGAAGGCAAAGAAGCCTTGCTGGAACGCCTGAAAGACTCTGATTTCCGCCAAGTTGTGGAACGCTCGATTTTCCATGAGACAGATGAATTCCAAAGTTCAATCTATGAAGCCGGTTATGACGGTTGCCTCCTGGTTTCTGCCGATGCCACCCCGCAGTATGTAGGCAGGAATATCGGAGAAATCGCCCGGACGGAAGGCAAGCAGCCGATTGATGTTGCCTGTGACATTTTGATTGCCAACGCCGGCGATGTCCAGGGTATTTATTTCTCCCAGAATAACGACGACATGCTGAATATTATTGCCCAGCCTTTTGTGATGGGCGGTTCCGACTGGAGCGACTATATCACCCATCGCGATCCGGAACAGATCTCCGGCGGACATCCGCGCGGCACCGGCACGATGACACACCGTTTGGAATTGCTGCGTGATCATGGTCTGCTGACCCTGGAAGACGCGGTGCACAGTATTACCGGCTTGCCGGCAGAAACGTCCGGACTCTGCGGTATCGGTGTTTTACAGGAAGGTATGCGGGCTGATATCACGGTCTTTGATTATGCCGCTGTGCGCTGCAATGCCGACTTTACGCATCCCTTCCGCAAAAACGATGGTATTTGTTATGTTGTTGTTGGCGGCGCGCTGGCCGTGGAAAACGGCAGCGCAACCGGCGTCAAGAATGGCGTGATCCTGAAAAAACGTGTGACAGAATCATAAAACACCGGAGAGACAGCATAAAAAAAACGTGTCCGTTCCGCCGCATGGCTGAACAGACACGTTTTTTGAATTTATTTATTCCTCAAGCAAGGCAAGCCGGGCTGCCGCTTTGGCATGGATCAGGGCGGTATCGTACGTCTTCAGCGGGCTGTTGTCGTCATGAATCAGCAGACCGATTTCCGTGCAGCCCAGGATCACCGCTTCGGCGCCGCGGGATTTTAAATCCTGCAGAATTGCCTGAAAGGTATGCAAGCTGTCTTGCCGAATGATGCCGTGACCCAGTTCTTCATGAATCGTATTCTGGATAAAATCTCTCTGCTGTTCCTGCGGCACGATCAGCTCGAGACCGCGTTTCTGCAGGATGTCCCGATAGAAAGGCATTTCCATGGTGAATTTCGTACCGGTCAGGGCAACCGTGCGGATGCCATCCGCCAACAGTTGATCGGCAGTGACTTCGGCGATATGCAGGAAGGGCAAGCCGGTAGCCCGAATCACGTCATCCGCCACCAGATGCATGGTGTTGGCGGCTATCAGAATGAAATCGGCGCCGCCGGCTTTCAGTTTAAGTCCGGCCTCGGCCAGGATTCGGCCTGCTTCCGGCCAGTTGCCGCTGCGCTGAATCGCTTCAATCTCAGCGAAATCGACGCTGTAGAGCAGGATTTTGGCACTGTGCTCGCCGCCCAGTTGTTCCTGAATATAAGCATTGATTTCACGATAATAGGTGATACTGCTCTGCCAGGTCATACCGGCCAGAATACCGATGGTTTTCATTTTACTTCGCGCTCCTTTGTTTTATTCCCGCGGCTTCTTTTCTGCGGCCGATCCCGCTGCCAAAGTACAGCCCGCCGCGATTTTGCTAAATATGAAACAATTCCACTAATTTATCGGTGGCTTTTAAGCCGGAACCGGTCAGTTCCAGAACGGGAATCTCTTGGGCCGTAATCACACCCAAGCGTCGCAGTTGAGCCAGACCCGCCGCCACCACGCCGCTGGTTGGTTCCACGTAAAAACCGGCTGCCGCCAGCCCTTTGACTCCCTGCAGGATCTCCTCTTCTTCTACGGCGATGATGCGGCCGCCGCTGGCGCGCACCGCACGCAGCACCGCATCTCCCTTGATCGGCAAAGCGGAAGCAATTCCCTCTGCCATGGTCTTGCCTTTGACAATGGCTGCCGGCCGTTCCAAGCCTTGGGCAAAGGCTTTGGCCAAAGGATCGCAGGCGGTGGTCTGGACCGCGTAGATTTTCGGCAAATGCCTGATTTCTCTGGCGGCAAGCAAATCGGTAAAGCCCTGCGCCAAACCCAAGACAAGAGAACCGTTGCCCACCGGCACGATCACAGAGGAAGGAGCTCTCCAGCCCAGTTGTTCCCAAATTTCGTAAGCCAGCGTTTTCACGCCGTGCACAAACCAGGGGCTCCAGTTGTGGCTGGCGTAAAAAGTTTGCTCTGCCGCCGCTTCCGCCGCCCTGGTGGTATCTTCTCGGCTGCCTTCCACCCTGGTCAGCTTGGCGCCGTAAAGCGCGATTTGCGCCGCTTTTCCGGCCGAAGTATAAGCGGGAATAAAAATGTTGGCCGCGATGCCCGCCAGCGCGCTGTAAGCCGCCACGGAGGCGCCGGCATTCCCGGAAGAATCCTCAATCAGCTCATGAATATCCCAGCGGCAAAGCTGAGACAGCATCACCGTCGTGCCGCGGTCTTTATAAGAACCGGTCGGCATCATATAATCCGCTTTCAAATACGCTTTGCCCCAAGGACCTTGCGCCGGCAGCAAAGGCGTGAACCCTTCTCCCAGCGTAACAGCCCGCTCGGCATCTTCGATGGGTAAGGCATCGGCATAACGCCATAAACTAGCAGGTCCACGGCCAATTGCTTCTTTATCAAAATGAGCGTTATATTCCAATGCTAAATAACCGCCGCAACGGCAGCGCCAGCGTGGTTCATTGCTTTCATATTGTTCACCACAAACAGAACAGGTCAAAACAGCAGACATGAAATTCACTCCTTCATTCACTCACAATCCTGAGCCTATTTCGTGCCGAAACAGGAGTACTCCTGCCGGAAAACCTAATGTAACAAAGGATTCATTTCTCACTTGGCGAATTAGCAGACAAAGATCAGAAAGAGAAAGAAGGGCTCAGCCTATTGGGGGCAAAGGGTATGTCACCGAAGCCGCACAGGCTGTCCTGCGCTATGCCTTAACGCAGCAGGAGATGGAGCTTGTATCCGTCATGCACTTTCATTTTAACCTTGCCTCCAAACGGGTGATTGAAAAATGCGGCTTCCATTACGAAGGCACCTTGCGCCAGGCAATTCGCTTGTTTGACGGATGTATTGCAGATGATGTCTGTTACTCTCTGCTGCGTCAAGAATGGCAATTGCTGCAGACAGACCAGGAAATCTTCTCTTGCTGCAACACTCTTATAAACCAAAGCGCAGCATCTGCTGACGGTACTGCTCCACTCGCTCGGTATCCACTGCTCCGAGATGGGCAACCCACATTGCCAAAAGCATCCGTCGCTGACGCAATACACGCACGCCGCGTAAAAACCAACAGTACGGCAAGAGCAACGGAAACCTGCCCAAAAAGCCATACTGAGCCTGCATATTTTCCCGGTTCAAAAATACTCTTTGAGCAAAGGCAGCCCAGCGAGTACGCGAATTGAGCGGCTGCTGACGGAAAAGCTGCAGTGCGGCATTTTCTCCGCTGCCATAGGTACCGCAGGAAAAAATAAAGCTGCCCAATTCTTCAATGACCGGCGGACTCGATCTTTGGCAAAACCACAGCTCCGCCAAACACTCCAGATTCTGCGCAAACGTGAGAATTTCTGCCCGCTGCAGCTCCGCTTTGATGGAATGCCAGTCCAAACTGTTTTTATACTTTTCCCGAAAGAGCCAGAGATCCAAAACGGAGCGGATGCCGCTGCCGCCATGCAAAAAATGATTGGTCAGATGCGTCAGGAGAAAAAGATAAAAACCTTCGTTGCTCAAAGACTTTTGGAATTGATTTTGACTTTCCGGACTGACATATTGCCAACCCGGCGAGAAAAAGCGGCTGAGCGGTGAAGCGGCATCAAACAACTGGGGATGGAATTCCAGATGCAGAAAAGGCTGCTTGTAAAAGGTATAATGATTCCCTCTGCCCGCTACGATGGTTTCGTAACCTCTATTTTTCAGGATGGAACGCACCTTCTCCATGTTTTCAGTATGGCATAACAAATCAATGTCCGCCATGCTGCGCATATCCGGCAGCGGATAAAGATCGCGCAGAACCCAACCTTTCAAAGGAACGAAAGGAATCTCTTCTGCTTGCAGTGCCTGGAATATCTCCTGCATTTCAAAGCTGCGAATTGTCTGCCGCCGCACCTCCCGAAGATGTGCTTCACAAAACAAGTGATAAATCACTGTCTCATTCCGCTGCAAACCATAAAAGAGCAGGCTTTCCAAACTATGTGCCTTTGCCAACTGATACAGCAGTTGCCAATCTTCCCTATCCTCCGCAAGCATCACCTTTTCCTGTTTCAGCGCGCAGCGCAGCAACTGCAGAAATAATTGCTCTAAAGATTCCGACTCCACTTCCTCTATCCCCTCGCTCTCACTCAACTGCCTGCTTCTCTTCTTATTTTTTTGTTCTTCCCCTCCAAACCCTCCCTCTATCCCTGCACCAACTCCACCAATCTCAATGATCTAAATAGAAATTTTTACTAATCACCATCGACCTCCCCGCTCAGAACGCCGGCGGTGTCCTGCAGGCGGTATTGAGCGCCAGCTAGCCGCCATAAGGATGCCGCCGGCGTTCGTAAACCACCTCTCCTACACTCATTCACCCCTGTCTCCCCGTCCCTTCCCGCGTACAAAACAAAAGAAAGCACCCATACCTGTCGCTCAGAACGCCGGCGGTGTCCTGCAGGCGGCATTTAGCGCCAGCTAGCCGCCATAAGGATGCCGCCGGTGTTCGTATAATGAAGTTAATCCTCGTCTCCCCGTCCCTTCCCGCGTACAAAACAAAAGAAAGCACCCATACCTGTCGCTTAGAACGCCGGCGGTGTCCTGGAGGCGGCATTTAGCGCCAGCTAGCCGCCATAAGGATGCCGCCGGCGTTCGTTTGCAAGCCTGAAATTCATATCCTCGTCTCCGCGTCCCTTCCCGCGTACAAAACAAAAGAATACACCCATAGCCTCCCCCGCTCAGAACGCCGGCGGTGTCCTGCAGGCGGCCTATGCGCTCGCGCATGAGACGCCGGAAGGATACCACCGGTGTTCGTTTACAAGCCTGGAATTCATATATCCCCGTCTCCCCGTTTTCTCTCGCGTACATGCAAAAAGAAAGCACCCATGCTTAGACATGAGCGCTTTCTTTCGTTTGTTTTGCCCGGCAGTTACCTACTCTCCCGGAAGGTTGCCCT
>JAJFTT010000039.1 GCA_021372785.1 Negativicutes bacterium
ATAATTCATGACTGTTGCACCACCTACGGTGGAAAGCACTTTGGTTATGGCTGCCGTCAATGTTGTTTTGCCATGATCAATGTGACCAATCGTTCCGATATTTACATGGGTCTTCGTACGTTCATATTTCTTTTTGGCCAATTCAACGTTCCTCCTTAACTGTTGCGAAGCTATACGCCTCTTGTTTTTTGTATAATACCTTCCGAAACACTCTTCGGCACTTCGGCATAATGACTGGGCTCCATGGAATAGATTGCACGCCCCTGTGTACTGGAGCGCAGCACAGTCGCGTAACCAAACATCGAAGCAAGCGGCACATGAGCATGAACTACCTGCACACCCGGTCTGGCTTCAATTCCTTCAATATGACCACGGCGGCTATTGATATCACCGATCACATCGCCCAGAAAGTTCTCGGGAACAACAACTTCCACTTTCATAATCGGTTCCAGTAAAACCGGTCCTGCTTTTTCGGCAGTATTCTTGAAGGCCATGGAACCGGCGATTTTAAACGCCATTTCCGAGGAATCCACTTCATGATACGAACCATCCAGCAAAGTTGCCCGAATGTCGATCACCGGGTAACCGGCTAAAATACCATTGCTCATCGCTTCTTTGATACCGTTGTCAATCGGGTTAATAAATTCTTTGGGAACTGATCCGCCAACCGTTTTATTGACAAATTCATACCCGGATCCCGCTTCCAACGGTTCCAATTGAATCACTGCATGACCATACTGACCATGGCCGCCGGTTTGACGCACAAACTTGCCCTCGCCTTTGGCCAGACGGGAAATCGTCTCGCGATAAGCAACCATGGGACTTCCTACATTGGCATCGACATTGAATTCGCGTCTCAGGCGGTCCACAACGATCTCCAAATGCAGTTCGCCCATGCCGGCAATAATGGTTTGGCCGGTATCCGGTTCGGTATAAGCACGCAGGCTGGGATCTTCCTCGGTTAAACGATTGAGGGCCAAGCCTAATTTCTCCTGATCGGCCTTCGTTTTCGGTTCAATAGCCTGATTGATGACCGGTTCCGGGAAGTTCATCGACTCCAGTACAATCGGGTGCTTTTCATCACACAGCGTGTCACCGGTATAGGTATCCTTTAGACCGACGATTGCGCAGATATCACCCGCGCAGGCATCCGTCATATCTTCCCGGTGGTTGGCATGCATTCTTAAAACACGGCCGATCCTTTCTCTTTTTCCCTGGGAGGAGTTATAGACATAAGAACCGGCACTGATTTTGCCGGAATAGACGCGCACAAAAGCAAGTTTCCCGACGAAAGGATCCGCGGCAATTTTAAAAGCCAGCGCGGCCAGCGGTTCGTCATCGCCAAACTTACGGATTGTTTCTTCATCGGTATCCAGATCAATTCCTCTGACTTCACCGATGTCTTTGGGTGACGGCAAGTAATCCACAATGCCGTCCAGTAAAAGTTGAACACCTTTGTTGCGATACGAGCTCCCGCAGAACACCGGGAAAAACTTGACGGAGATCGTTGCTTTACGAATCGCCGCTTTGATCTCCGCAATACTGGGTTCCTCGTTTTCCAACAATTTTGTCAATATATCATCATCAAATTCGGAAATTGTTTCCAGCAGCTCCGCTCTGGCGGTTTGTGCCGCTTCCAGCATATCGGCAGGAATTTCACGCAGTTGGATGTCTTTGCCTTCATGATCCATATAATAAAAGGCTTTCTGTTCTACGAGATCGATGATACCGATGAAAGTATCTTCCTGCCCGATCGGCAGCTGAACCGGCATGGCTTTCGCTCCGAGCCGTTCCCGCATCATTTCAATCACATGCTGAAAATCGGCACCGGTGATATCCATTTTGTTCACATAAGCAATCCTAGGCACATTGTACCGATCAGCCTGATGCCAAACCGTTTCCGATTGGGGTTCGACTCCTCCCTTAGCACAGAAGACCGCTACAGCGCCATCAAGGACTCTAAGCGAACGCTCGACTTCTACGGTAAAGTCAACGTGCCCTGGTGTGTCGATAATATTGATCGAACAATCATGCCATTGACAAGTCGTAGCTGCCGAAGTGATTGTAATCCCGCGTTCTGCTTCCTGGACCATCCAATCCATCGTGGCTGCACCGTCATGCACTTCGCCCATCCGATGCACACGGCCCGTATAATATAGGATACGTTCCGTTGTGGTAGTTTTACCTGCATCAATATGAGCCATAATCCCGATATTTCTTACTTTTTCTAATGGTATCGTTCTTGGCACGCGTTTTTCCTCCTTTCGCTTAAATCCTTTCGGCGATTATTCTTTTCTTACCAGCGATAATGTGCAAAAGCCTTGTTGGCTTCGGCCATTTTATGAGTATCTTCACGTTTTTTGACAGCGTTGCCGACATTGTTGGCAGCATCCATAAATTCACCGGCAAGTTTCTCTTCCATGGTGCGTTCGTTGCGTTTGCGCGCATAGTCGATCAACCAGCGAATTCCTAACGTGCGGCGGCGATCGGGAGCCACTTCAATTGGAACCTGATAAGTGGCACCACCAACCCGGCGCGCTTTTACTTCCAATACAGGCATGATGTTCTTCAAAGCGTTATCAACAACTTCCATAGGATCTTTGTTGGTTTTGGTTTGAATGATATTGCATGCGTTGTAGAAGATCGATTGTGCGACACCACGTTTGCCATCCATCATGATTTTATTAATGACGCGGGTAACCAGAACACTGTTATAAACCGGATCCGGCAGTACTTCCCGTTTTGGCACTGGACCTTTTCTTGGCACGGTTCTTCCTCCTCACAATTGCATAGTAGGGCAGATACTTTAGTTTCAGTTATTTTTTGGGACGTTTAGCGCCATATTTTGAGCGGCTCTGCAGGCGTTTTTGGACGCCGGCGGTATCCAGCGCGCCGCGTATGATATGATAACGGACACCAGGCAAATCTTTCACACGGCCTCCGCGCACCAATACTACGCTGTGCTCCTGCAAATTGTGACCGACACCCGGAATGTACGCGGTAACCTCAATTCCGTTGGTAAGACGCACACGGGCAACCTTACGCAAAGCGGAGTTCGGCTTCTTCGGGGTCGTTGTACGGACCACTGTGCAAACACCGCGCCTTTGAGGGCAGCTGTCCAGCGCCGGTGATTTTGACTTGTATTCTACTTTCACGCGGCCTTTACGGACCAGTTGGTTGATTGTTGGCATATATCTACACCACCCTTCTTTGTCGTTTTGTTTTAATTGGCTTCCAGTTGGCTGATTCAATTCCTTAATGTTCAGTGTGAATTAATTTAGGTCTGCATCTCTGATGATCCCTGCCGCGGCAGCTCCGATACGAATTCCGCAAGCCTTCCCCAGGGTGAGCATACTCTCAACCATCAGATAAGGAATTGCTTTCTCATCACAAAGCTGCTGTAAAGGTTTGATTACATGGTCCTCCGCATCACTGGCCAGAAAAACGCTTGCAACCCGTCCCGAGCAAACTCCTTTCATGGTTTGTTTCGAACCGATCGTTTTCCGTTTAGCCTGCTTCAACAGCTCCAATGTCATCTAACCACTCCTTTTTGGGCATAGTTATCCATTTCAGAAACAGCAACTCTAAAATTATACATCTTTCGGAGAGCCGCTGTCAATCAATTGTGCAATGTTTTTAATTATTACATAATCTATCTATGGAAAGAGGCACGACCTTGTCAGGGATCAATCTCATCCGATACCGACTTGCTGAGGAATTCCGCGTCGGGATCTTCCAGCAAAACGTCGCGGTAAATCGGCATACCGGTTCCGGCCGGAATCAATTTACCGATAATTACGTTTTCTTTTAAGCCAAGCAAGGGGTCGCTCTTCCCTTTGATCGCAGCTTCCGTCAAGACTCTGGTCGTCTCCTGGAAAGAAGCGGCCGACAGGAAGGAATCCGTTGCCAGGGATGCTTTGGTAATTCCCAATAAAACTGGATTAGCCACCGCTGGTTCCAATCCTGCCGCGAAGGCATTGGCATTGGCATCTTCAAAATCAAAGATGTCGATGATGCCATTGGTCAGCAAATCGGTATCGCCGGCTTCTTCCACCCGAACCTTGCGCAGCATCTGCCGGACAATGACTTCAATATGTTTATCGTTGATTTCCACACCCTGGTTACGATAGACCTTCTGGATTTCCTGCACCATATAATTCTGCACAGCATTGACGCCTTTAAAGGTCAGTAAATCGTGAGGATTCAAACTGCCGGAAGTAAGCGGATCACCGATGTTCACCAAATCATTGTCTTTCACCAGCAAATTAACACCGAAAGGCGCCGCATAAGCATGCGCTTCGCCGTCATCGGCCGTGACTTCGATTTCGCGTTTCCCTTTATTTTCGATAATTTTCACCTTACCGGCAATCACTGTCATGCTGGCCTGGCCTTTGGGCTTACGCGCCTCAAAAACCTCTTCCACACGCGGTAAGCCTTGCGTAATGTCTTCACTGCTGGCTACACCGCCTGTATGGAAGGTCCGCATGGTCAGCTGTGTTCCCGGTTCGCCGATGGATTGCGCCGCAATGATGCCCACCGCTTCGCCCACATCGACCATCCGGCCATTTGACATATTGCGGCCATAACATTTCACACAGACACCATGACGGGTCGCGCAGGTCAGGACAGAACGGCAAAGCACTTTGCTAATCAGCGGTTCACTTAAAGCGTCACCGCTTTTTACTTTCATCTGATCAACGGCAGCCGGCTTCTGCACCTGCCCATCCGGTTTCAGATAGAGGTAATAAATATGTTCCACTCCGACATCATCGGTTACCACCACACTGTTGTTCACGATCCGCGCCATACCGCTGACTTTGCTCCTGATGATCCCATAGGCACAGATTTCTTTGGCGATATCCGCCGTGATCGCTTCGCCGCTCCGCACAAAAAGCAGCTGATTCTCTTCATCTATTGTGCCGTGCAGCTGTGCTGTCGCTTCTGAAATCAGCTCACCCGTGTCGGCAGCAACCAGTTCGGGAACCGCAATATCAATGGAAGCGTAGCGCCCGACCAAACGTTCTTCCAACTTCTCGATCAATTGGCGTCCGTCACGGATCTCAACCATTTCAATCCCATTGGTCGTACCGCAGTCATCTTCACGGATGATCACATCCTGAGAAACGTCGACCAGACGTCTGGTCAGATAGCCGGAGTCAGCGGTTCGCAGTGCGGTATCCGCCAAACCTTTTCTTGTGCCATGGGTCGAAATGAAGTATTCCAGTACGGAAAGTCCTTCCCGGAAATTCGATTTGATCGGCAAGTCGATGATACGTCCGGTTGGATCTGTCATCAATCCGCGCATACCAGCCAACTGACCCAGCTGAGACATATTCGCTCTGGCTTTCGAAGTCGCCATCATATAAATCGGGTTGAATTTATCCATAGAACCTTCCAGTTTAGATTGAACTTCCTTGGTAGCCGCGCTCCAAAGCGCAACCACTTTATCATAGCGTTCTTTTTCGCTGATATGACCGCGCGCAAAATAGCGTTCTACTTTTTCCACTTCTTTTTCCGTGCGTTCCAGAATTTCTGTCTTTTCTTTCGGCACGGCCACATCCTGCAAACCGATACTGATGCCGCCGCGGGTGGCATAATTGAAGGCCAGGTTTTTGATGTCATTGATGACTTCCGCTGTACCGGCATTGCCATGAATCTGGTAAACACGCCAGACCACTTCAGCCAAAGTACCTTTATCGATCGGGAAATCCACTTCCAGATTACAGGCAGTCTCCGGATTGGTCCGATCAACAAAACCAAGATCCTGCGGTATTTTTTCGTTGAGGATCATCCGCCCTATCGTGGTAGGAATGATTTTCGTCACCGGCGTGCCATCCGCCATCGTCACACGGCGGCGCACCCTGATTGGCGCCTGCAAATGCAGAACGCCGGTTTGATACGCCATTAAAGCTTCTTCATAATTGATAAATAGTTTGCCGCTGCCGATCGCGCCATCGCGTATGATGGTCAGATAATAGCTGCCCAGAATCATATCCTGCTGCGGTGTGATTTCCGGTTTGCCATCTTTGGGGTTCAGGATATTATTGGTAGACATCATCAGAAAGCGAGCTTCCGCCTGTGCTTCCGGAGAAAGCGGCACATGCACAGCCATTTGATCGCCGTCGAAGTCGGCATTGAAACCATGACAAACCAGAGGGTGCAGCTTGATGGCGCGCCCTTCGACCAAAATCGGTTCAAACGCCTGGATACCAAGGCGATGCAAAGTGGGAGCACGGTTCAGCATCACCGGATGACCTTTGATGACTTCCTCCAGGACATCCCAGACTTCGTCACTGACGCGTTCCACTTTCCGTTTGGCTGATTTGATATTATGCGCCAAGCCTTTTTGCACTAAAACTTTCATTACAAAAGGCTTAAACAGCTCCAAAGCCATTTCTTTCGGTAAGCCGCATTGATACATTTTCAGTTCCGGTCCAACCACGATCACAGAACGCCCGGAATAATCAACGCGTTTACCCAATAAATTCTGGCGGAAACGCCCCTGCTTTCCCTTCAGCATTTCGCTCAGGGATTTTAGCGGCCGGTTTCCGGCGCCTGTCACCGGCCGACCGCGCCGGCCGTTATCAATCAAAGCATCAACGGCTTCCTGCAGCATACGCTTCTCATTCCGAACGATGATATCAGGGGCACCCAACTCGAGTAATTTTTTTAAACGATTGTTGCGATTGATCACACGGCGGTAGAGATCATTCAGATCCGAGGTAGCAAATCTGCCGCCGTCCAACTGTACCATCGGACGCAATTCGGGAGGAATCACCGGCACCGCATCCATCACCATCCATTCCGGACGGTTACCGGATTTACGAAACGCTTCCGCTGCCTCCAAACGACGGCTGGCGCGCGTTTTGCGCTGACCGGATGTCGTCTTGATCTCATCGCGCAATGTGGTGCAAAGATCTTCCAGATTCACTTTTTCCAACAATTCCCGCACCGATTCCGCGCCCATGCCGGCTCTGAATCCGGCTGAACCATACTTGTCCCGCGCTTCACGATACTGTGCTTCATTGAGGATTTCTTTCTCCGTCAGATCGGTCCCGTTGCCGGGGTCCAAAACAATATAGGCGGCAAAATAGAGCACTTTTTCTAAGATGCGGGGAGACATATCCAAAATCAAACCCATACGGCTTGGAATTCCTTTAAAGAACCAAATATGTGAGACGGGTGCCGCCAATTCAATATGACCCATCCGTTCACGGCGAACCTTTGCGCGGGTCACTTCCACACCGCAGCGATCACAAACAATGCCTTTATAGCGGATTCTCTTATACTTACCGCAGTAGCATTCCCAATCTTTGGTAGGGCCAAAAATCTTTTCGCAAAACAACCCGTCTTTTTCCGGTTTTAAAGTACGGTAATTGATCGTCTCCGGCTTTTTTACCTCACCGCGCGACCATTTGCGAATCTGCTCTGAGGAAGCAAGTCCAATTTTCATGGAAGCAATGTTGACATCCAGCATGAGCATTATCTCCCTTCTATAGTACAGCCGGTTGTGCACAGGCAAGACAAATTAACATCATTTCGGATTCTCATCTTCTTCTTCGTCTTCTTCCTCTTCGGAATCGAGAAGATCTTCATCCAGGAGTTCGTCTTCCAGTTTAGAAGCAACCAGTTTCGCCAATTGTGCCAATTTTGCATCGTCAATAATCAGTTCTTTCTTTGCTGTTCCCTCATGCCGGCCAATTTCTTCCGTTGAGTCAAGCATCGGATAATCCAAAGGTAAATCTTCATTATCCAATTGATCCTCCGGTTCTTCCATGCCATCCGGCAGCAAGTCTGCTTCCGGAACCTCAATGTTGAGATCCAGCTCGCGGGCGGTTTCGCCGATGTCATCATCCGTTTCGCGGATGATGATTTCATTGTTGTCAGCAGAGTAAACTTTCACATCCAGGCACAAACTCTGCAACTCCTTGATTAAAACTTTAAACGATTCGGGGATACCCGGTTCCGGAACATTCTCGCCTTTGACAATCGCTTCATATGTTTTAACCCGGCCGATCACATCGTCTGATTTCACCGTCAGTAATTCCTGCAGGGTATAGGCAGCACCGTAAGCTTCCAGGGCCCAAACTTCCATCTCTCCGAAACGCTGTCCGCCAAATTGAGCTTTCCCACCCAAAGGCTGTTGGGTAACCAGCGAATAAGGTCCGGTTGAGCGGGCGTGGATCTTATCATCAACCAAATGAAACAGCTTCATCATATAGACATAGCCAACCGTTACACGGTTTTCAAAGGGGTCGCCGGTGCGGCCGTCATACAAGACGCTTTTGCCGTCCTCTTCCATTTCTGCTTGTCTTAAGGCGTCCACCACATCCTGCTCATCAGCTCCGTCGAAAACAGGGGTCGCAATGTGCATCTTTAATTTCTGCGCGGCGGCGCCGATGTGAACTTCCATGATTTGTCCGATATTCATTCGGGATGGAACACCCAAAGGGTTCAGCACAATTTGGATTGGGGTGCCGTCCGGCAGGTAAGGCATATCTTCTTCCGCCATAATTCGGGAGACCACACCTTTGTTGCCATGGCGTCCGGCCATTTTATCTCCAACGCTGATTTTACGCTTTTGTGCGACATAAACACGGACCAATTCATTGACACCGGGTGATAATTCATCATTGTTCTCGCGTGAGAACACCTTAACATCCACAATTTTACCGGACTCCCCATTGGGTACACGCAGGGAGGTATCTCTGACTTCGCGGGCTTTTTCACCAAAGATCGCGCGCAGCAGACGTTCTTCCGAAGTCAGTTCGGTTTCTCCTTTGGGTGTGACCTTACCGACCAGAATGTCTCCGGAACGAACATCCGCACCGATGCGGACGATACCGCGGTCGTCCAAATCCCTCAGCTGATCTTCGCCGACATTGGGAATATCACGGGTGATTTCTTCCGGTCCGAGTTTGGTATCCCGCGCATCCGATTCGTATTCTTCAATATGTATGGAGGTGAAAATATCTTCACGCACAACTTTTTCAGATAAAAGGATCGCATCCTCATAATTGTAGCCTTCCCAAGGCATATAAGCCGCCAGAACGTTTTTACCGAGCGCCAATTCGCCGCTTTCGGTGGCAGGACCATCCGCTAAAACGTCACCTTTTTCGACAAGCTGACCTTTGTGACAGATCACGCGCTGGTTCATGCAGGTTCCCTGATTGGAGCGGGTGAACTTGGTCAGTTTGAAAGTATCTACTTCATTATCATCACCCAGGACTTTGATTTGATCGGCGGTAGCACGGATGACCACACCTTTGCGGCGGGCGATCACACAGACACCGGAGTCAATCGCGGCTTTACCTTCCATCCCGGTGCCAACAAAAGGAGCCATGGGCACGAGCAGCGGTACCGCCTGCTTTTGCATGTTGGAACCCATCAAGGCACGGGAAGCATCATCATGCTCCAGGAAGGGGACCATGGTAGTAGCCACAGAAAACAACTGTTTGGGGGATACATCCATATAATCTACCTCTTTGGGTGCCACCTGTTTGATTTCCAGGTTGCGCAGCCGCACGGTAATTTTATCCTGTGTAAAATACTGATCTGCCGTTAGAGGTGTATTGGCTTGCGTACAAATAAACTCATCTTCTTCATCGGCGGTCAGGTAATCGATCACACTGGTTACCTGCCCGGTTTCATGATTGACTCGACGGTATGGCGTTTCAATAAAACCATACTGATTAATCCGGGCATAGGTGGTCAGCGAGCCGATCAGACCGATGTTCGGACCTTCGGGAGATTCAATCGGACACATTCTGCCATAATGGCTGGCATGCACATCGCGGACTTCAAACCCAGCCCGGTCCCGGCTTAAACCACCGGGTCCAAGAGCACTTAAGCGCCGCTTATGCGCTAATTCCGCCAATGGATTGGTTTGATCCATAAACTGTGATAACTGACTGGAACCAAAAAATTCTTTGATTGATGCCACCACCGGGCGAATATTGATCAAAGCCTGCGGTGTCACCTGTTCTGTATTTTGGATCGACATACGCTCGCGAATGACACGCTCCATCCGCGCCAAACCGACCCGGAACTGATTCTGCAGCAATTCTCCGACAGAACGCAGACGGCGGTTGCCTAAATGATCGATATCATCCCGGTTGCCCAAACCATCCATAATATTCAACTGATAACTGACAGCTGCTAAAATATCCTCGACAGTCAGGTACTTTTCGCCTCTCAAATGATATTGAGCACCCAAATAAACCGTTTGAACAGCATCTTCCCTTTGAATCGTGACTTGCCTTAAACTGCCTTCCTCCACATAAGGCAGGAAAGCGGTCAAATGATTCTCATCCAGCACCTCGCCTGCGCTGGCAAGGATTTGATCATCGATCTTTACCGTCTCGGCCAGGCGTTGACCCAGGAGACGTTCCTGCCAGGTGCTGCATTGGTAACCGTTGCCAATCACCTTGATCTCATGCTCACCGTCTCCGGCAAACACATAAACTACGTTGATGCCGGCTTCCAAACATTTTTGAAAATGATCCCGGGTCAGCACTTCTCCCTGACTGACAATCACTTCCCCGGCGGAAAGCAGAAGTGCTCCCTCATCCGAATAAATATTTTGTTCGGTCACAACGGGGCGGGAAGCAACGCGTCCCAACGCCCGGCGCTGCAGAGCCAGTTTTTTATTCATTTTATAACGTCCGACCTGCATCAAATCATAGCGGCGCGGATCAAAGAAGAGTGTCCTGATTAAATTCATGGCACTGTCTTCTGTCGGCGGTTCGCCGGGACGTAACTTTTTATAAATTTCAAAAAGAGCAGTGATGCGGCTGTCCGTCGTATCTTTTTCCAATGTAATCCGCAGACGAGGATCATCATTAAAGAAATCCAAAATTTCAGCGTTTTGTGCCAGGCCCAAAACGCGCAATAAAACAGTGACAGGAAGTTTGCGGTTGCGATCTATCCGTGTATATAAAGCATTGTTCGAATCAGTCTCAAACTCAAGCCATGCTCCTCTGTTGGGGATGATCTGAGAACTGTAGACACGGTTGTTATTGGCATCAACGGTCCAGACAAAATAAGCGCCGGGAGATCTTACCAATTGGCTGACGATAACGCGTTCTGCACCGTTGATAATGAAAGTTCCCTGATCCGTCATCAGAGGAAAATCTCCCATGAAAACTTCCTGTTCTTTCACTTCGCCGGTTTGCTTATTACTGAGCATGACTCTCACACGCATTGGAGCCGCATAAGTGACATCTCGCTCTTTTGAACTGTCCACCGTATATTTCGGTTCACCCAAACGATAATCACCAAAGAAAAGGCTCAAATTGTTGGTAAAATCCTGAACCGGAGAAATATCCCGCAGTAACTCTTTCAAGCCAACATTCAGAAACCATTGGTAAGAACTCTGTTGAACCTCAATAAGATTCGGAATTGGCAGCACTTCATCAATTCTGGAGAAAGAAAAGCGCTCGCGCATCCCGGATCTGACTATCTTACCGTCCAAATTTGTCACTCCTTGTTTGGATTTCGGAAGCATCAGAGTAACTAAAAAAGCAGGTATTTATTAACTTTCATACCTGCTCACGACTCCTCGCTTATTTCATCCTCAAAATCGAAGTTCCTGTCACGGAACAAATAACATCGGTGCGGAAAGAACAATAAGTCCATCCTACACTATTGCAATTATTCATATTACCATATGATCATGCTCTTGTCAAGGGTTCCGGCAGAAAATTGCAAGTTACATTGCCCGCCATAGATTATCAGTTATAATGTAAGCTGTCATTCTATCCGGCGATTTGTAACCTAAGATCTTTCGTGGATAATGGTTCGGCCATCGGATCCGCTGCCAGCACAGCCCGTTCGGCCCGCAAACGGGCTGAACGGGCTGCCAATGGAAACGGGATATCCTGCAAACAGGATATCCCGTTATGCTGTAAATCAGCAACTATTTTAATTTGGCAACAGCGCCGGCTTCCACCAGCTTCTTGACGATTTCTTCGCCGTCGGCTTTGGAAACCTTTTCTTTTACAGCTTTGGGAGCGCCGTCAACGATGGCTTTCGACTCGGTTAAGCCAAGGCCGGTGACTTCGCGAACAACTTTAATGACATTGATCTTCTTGTCGCCAATGGTTTCGAGAATGACATCAAATTCGGTTTGTTCTTCTTCCACAGCAACAGCGGCGGCGGCTACAGGGGCAGCGGCAGCAACGGCAGGAGCGGCGGCGGAAACACCAAATTTCTCTTCCAGTGCTTTAACCAGATCGGCCAGCTCTAATACGGTCAAATTGCTAATCGCTTCAATTAATTGTTCTTTATTCATTTTCAACATCCTCCTAAATTTTTCTTATTAAAGTAAGCAGCATCCGGCAAACTAGTTGCCTGCTTCTTCTTTTTGCTGACGAATTGCTTCCAAAGCATATACCAAATTGCGGGTATTGCCTTGCAGCACAGAGTAAAATCCGGTAATCGGCGCAATGAGCGTGCCAAGGACCTGAGCAATAAGAACATTTTTATCGGGCAGGCCGGCCAGTGCTTTGATGCCTGCCGCATCAATCACTTTACCTTCCACAATACCGGCTTTGATCTCCAACGTCAGCTTGTTTTCCTTAATAAAGGCTTCCAGAACCTTAGCGGGAGAAACCGGATCGTTTAAACCAAAAAACGCTGCCGTCGTTCCTTCTAACTTGGAGTTGATGCCGGACAGACCTAGCTCGGTTGCCGCACGTCGAGTCAAGGTGTTTTTTACCACCTTCATCTCAACACCGGCTTCCCGGCATTTTCGGCGCAGTCTGGTTACCGTGGCAACATTCATACCCTTATAATCCATAAAAAGCACGGAATGTGCGCTTTGCATTTTGTCTTTAATCTCAAGCACCGCCGCCATTTTCTGATCGCGAATCGTATTCATCTTACATACACCCCCCTTATTTTGCAAAATTCAGTTTAACAATAGCAAACGCAATGGAAAGCGGCTGAACAGCCTCGGTCTCCGAGTTGCTCGTCATCATTCCTGCTATCAAAAAAGCGGCATCCGCAGACAGACGGACACCGCTTATGATCAGCGACATTTCCGACCTCGGCAGGATATTTAAACAAAATTGTACCTGCTGTCTACGATCTGTTACTTATTCTAATTGCTATGCTCGCTTTTGTCAAGACAAATTAGACTTGAGGCAAGAGTTTTCCTGTAGCATGCAGGGGATTTACATGGATGCCAGGGCCCATCGTGGTTGTGATGGTAACGGATTTAATATATTGACCTTTTGCGGTTGCAGGCCGCGCTTTCACCAAAGCATCCATTAAAGCCTCCATGTTCGTTGCCAGTTGAGCAACCGTAAAATTGGCTTTGCCGATCGGTGCATGTACAACACCGGCTTTATCTACACGGTATTCCGCTTTACCGGATTTGATCTCAGCTATTGCTTTTGCAATATCCATGCTGACGGTGCCGGTCTTGGGATTTGGCATTAAACCGCGCGGGCCAAGCACACGGCCCAGACGGCCAACCAAGCCCATGACATCCGGTGTGGCAACCGCTACATCGAAATCCGACCAGCCGGCTTGGATTTTTGCAACCAATTCTTCGGCGCCAACCACATCGGCACCGGCTTCTTCTGCTTCTTTTGCTTTATCGCCTTTGGCAAAAGCGATAACGCGCACAGTCTTGCCTAAACCAGCGGGCATGACTGCCGCACCGCGGACATTCTGGTCGGCATGTTTGGGATTCACACCCAAAACAACCGCGATATCCACCGTTTCAACGAATTTAGTGGTGCTGATCTTGCCGATCAGTTCCAATGCTTCCAATGGTTCGTATTGTTTGCTGCGATCCACCAATTTTGCTGCTTCAGCAAATCTTTTTCCGTGTTTGGACATTTATTTTTCCTCCTTTGTGGTCATGCGGGGGATTACCCCTCCCACCGGCTGCGAGTAGTGTCGGATCTTGGTGAATTACACTTCGATCTCAATCCCCATACTGCGGGCAGTACCCTCAACCATGCGCATTGCGGCTTCTAAAGAAGCGGCATTTAAATCGGGCAGCTTCATTTGGGCGATTTCACGGACTTTATCCTTTGAAATCTTGCCCACTTTTTTCGAGTTGGGCGTTCCGGACGCGGTATCGATATTGCACGCCTTTTTCAGCAATACTGCTGCCGGCGGTGTCTTCAATACAAACGTGAAGGAACGATCCTGATATACGGAAATCTCAACAGGAATTACCAAACCAATCTGAGCAGCGGTTTTTTCATTGAATTCTTTCAGGAACGCCATCATATTGATACCAGCCTGACCGAGGGTAGGTCCCACGGGGGGTGCCGGTGTCGCTTTTGCGGCAGGTAATTGCAGTTTAACAACCTTAACGAGTTTCTTTGCCATGTTTACTCCACCTCCTTTTTATATAATTTCTTCTGTCACAGCATTTTTATATTGCAACAAAAGCAACGCAAGACGAGACTTTCTTGCGTTTCTATGCTTTTTTCACGTCGGTCAGAGCCAGTTCCGTAGGAACCTCCCGACCGAAGCCGAAAACAGAAAGCAAAACTTTCAAATACTGTTGTTCCAAATCAATTTCGAGAATCGTACCGTTTTTACCGGCAAAGGGGCCTTCGATTACTTCCACTTTGTCTCCGACTGCCAAATCAATATGGACAATATGCTCCGCATTTTGGCTTTGACGGCCGATAATCCGATCCACTTCCTCTGTCTCCATGGGAATTGGTTTGTTGTTGTCACTGCTGATGAAGCCGGTTACGCCGGGCGTATTCCGAACAACATACCAGGAATCATCCGTATAAATCATCTCAACCAAAACATAACCGGGATATAATTTTCGTTTGGTCAATTTCTTTTTGGAATCTTTGATTTCCACCTCATCATCGGTAGGAACTTCAACCCGAAAGATTTTGTCCTGCATTTCCATTGTTTCTACTCTTTTCTCCAGGTTGTCTTTGACCTTATTCTCATAACCTGAATAGGTATGAACAATGTACCATTCTCTCTTCATTACGCAGTCTCACCTCTTCCCTTCCCGGCAGACATTATATAATGAAAGACATCAACGTGCTGAAGATTGAGTCAATCAACCAAATCAAAAGAGAAACAAAGCACGTAAAAACAGCGACCAGAACAGAATAAACAACCGTTTCTTTTTTACCCGGCCACTGCACTTTGCGCAGCTCACTGCGGACATCACGGAAAAACGTTGTAATCCCTTTACCCCAACCTTTAATTCTGTCCACAAACTTCATCTCATCACCTCACTAGCGCGTTTCGCGATGCAAAGTGTGAGTTTTGCAGAATTTGCAGTATTTTTTTAATTCCAGACGCTCGGTGTTTTTCTTTTTGTTTTTTTCTGTCCGGTAATTTCTCTGCTTACATTCTGTGCAAGCTAAACTGATTCCGACTCTCATGAATCAAGCACCTCCTAAGCGATTAACACAAGTCAATTTCTGCTTGTATCTATGACTGAATTAGAATAACACAAACCAAGCCTTACTGTCAATGAATTTAATAAATAAACTTAACGTCGTTTTTAAACGTTTAAAGCCGAAAATGGCTCAGGTATTTTAAGCTTAAAGCACATTCAAATAGCATTTTCTTTTTTTTAGCCTTCTCTTATTTCCGGGAAATAAGAGAAGGCAGACATGCCTTGCTTCTTCGGCGGCTTGTCTGCCTTTCAGGTTTTCCTTAAAGAATCGTTTCTTCTAGGCTTCTTTGATTTCGGTGACGACACCGGCGCCAACCGTGCGGCCGCCTTCGCGAATTGCGAAACGCAATTCT
>JAJFTT010000040.1 GCA_021372785.1 Negativicutes bacterium
TTTGATTTCTTTTGCCTTGATCCCATTCATTGCCTTCTTTGTTTATGTCGAACAGGGACCGCTGAAAGGCCTTTGGATGCATTACCGCCGAATCGGTTCCTCTATCACGGCGCACCTCAATGAAACGATCACCGGCATGCAGGTGATTCAGGCGTTCTCCCGTGAAAAAATCAATACCCGCAAATTTGCCGCGCTGAATGAACGGTATCGTGAATCTTACTTGAATGCGGCATTCGTGGAGCTTTTGGCCTGGCCGGTGATCGATATCACCAGTGCCGTCGCCACCGCACTGGTTTTTTTCTTTGGCTCCAAGCGGATCATCGCAGGAACTTTAAGTTTTGGCACGCTTTACGCCTTCTACACTTACCTGAATAAATTCTGGGCTCCCCTTTCCACCATCTCCAAATTTTACAGTCAATTGCTGTCTGCCAATGCTTCTGCGGAACGTGTTTTTGAATTTTTGGATTTTCCTCCCCTGGTGCAGGACCTGCCGCAGGCCATTCCCCTGCCGGCAATTCGCGGTGAAGTTGAATTCGATCATGTGACCTTTGCTTATCAGGTCGACCGTCCTGTTTTGCATGATGTTTCCTTTCTGGTCAAACCCGGCAGCAACGTCGCTTTGGTCGGTCCCACCGGCGCCGGTAAATCTACCATCATCAATCTGATCTCCCGATTTTATGACCCCACCGCAGGTGCGGTGCGGATTGACGGTCATGATTTACGGGATGTCACACTGCAGTCGCTGCGCAGTCAATTGGGAATTGTCCTGCAGGATACGTTTATTTTCTCCGGTACGATTGGTGAGAATATTCGATATGGCAAACCGGAGGCAAGCGAAGCAGAGATCGAGGCTGCGGCAAAAGCAGCTCATGCGCATGACTTTATTCAGAAAATGGAGTTGGGGTACGCTTCCGTCACGGAAGAGCGCGGCAACACACTTTCTACCGGTCAGCGCCAATTGATCGCCTTTGCCCGGGCGATTCTGGCGAATCCACGGATTTTAATCCTGGATGAAGCGACCTCCAGCATCGATACCGAAACCGAGTTGCTGATTCAGAAAGCCCTGGCGACCATCCTGAAAGACCGGACATCGTTCATCATCGCCCATCGGCTTTCCACCATACGCAATGCCGATTTGATTATGGTGATCGATCACGGCCAAATTCAGGAAGTCGGCACTCATTTGACTTTGCTGCAAAATCCAGACGGACTCTATCGCCGGCTTTATGAAACACAGTATGCGCAGCAGGAAAAAATGATCTCTGATTTTATCGTTTAGGAGGCGCGACATGGATCTCTCTCCCCTGACTACCGTCTGGTGCCCGCTGCCCGCTCCTGCAAATCTGGTAATCGTGACCGATCAGCACCAGGCTAGCCTGGCAGCCCGCTTGGCAGCGGACAACAAACCGGCTTTGGGTCGCTTCAAGCTGCTTAATTTGGATTTGCTTTGTTTGCAAACGTTGGCTGAGCTGCCGCCGCTTGGTCCTGACGATTTATTGGTAATCCTGCTTTCGGTGCCGGGATATCTGCGCGGCGCCAACCGCTTATTTCCGGCCTTTCAGAAGCCAAAGGGACTTGCCGCGAACTATGTGATGATTCGCCCCGGTATCGATGAAGCATCTTTGGCGAGCGGACTGCACACTCCGCCCGCGCAAATTTCCGCTTTGGAAGCAAACTTAAAAACAAACGCAGCCAATCGAACCATTCGGCTGACCGCACCCGGAGGAACCGATCTTACGCTGCGTACGCGGGGATTTACAGCCTTGCCTTATCGTTTTACAGAAACACAGGATTACGCCTATTTGCCTGCCGCGGAAATCTATACTGCGATCGAAGAAGAGTCAGCCAATGGTCTGATCGTCGTTGATTTGACCGTGGGAGAATTGCGCTTGCGGGCTGATTTGCTGCAGCCTTTTGGTTTGGTCCGGGAACCGTTGACCATAAAAGTCAAAAACGGCTCCATTGAACAGTTTTCCGGAGGCCTCTTTGCCGGCTTGCTGACAGAGGAATTCAGCAAATTAAACCGGAATTGTCAGTGTGTCGTGGAATTGGGATATGGTCTTTCCGTGATGCAGCCAACCGGATTGATCGGAATCGATGAAAGTATTTTAGGAACCTGCCATTTTGGGATCGGCGATAATCTGTTTTACGGTGGCTGCAACCAGGCGCCGATTCACTGGGATGTCGTTATCCGCAATCCCTCATTTCAAGTCAGTTCTGAATGAGATCAAAAGGAAACCGAAGGAGAATATGATGAGTAATTTTTTCGCTTACTTAAGCCGCATGAAATACATCAATCGCTGGAACACGATGCGCAACAGCAAAGAAGAAAACATCCAGGAGCATTCTTTGCAGGTAGCTATGATTGCACATGCCCTTGCTTTGATTAAAAACAAATATGAGCAGGCCTCACTCGATCCGGAACGTATCACGCTGTTGGCAGTCTATCATGAGGCAAGTGAGGTAATCACCGGCGACATGGCAACACCGATCAAATACTACAACGATGAAATCAGGGATGCCTACAAAAGGCTGGAACAAATGGCCAACGAACGGCTTTTCAGGATGGTTCCCGGCGCATTCAAACAGGACTATGCTTCTCTGCTTTTTCACACGGATGCCGATCAGGAGTCCTGGAAAATTGTGAAATATGCGGATAAAATTTCTGCCTATTTGAAATGCGTGGAAGAGGTAAAAGCAGGTAATCTGGAGTTTAGCAATGCCAAAGAAAGCATCCTGCACGACCTGCAGCGCTTACAGGCGCCTGAAGTCGACTATTTTATGGAACATTTTGTGCCCGGCTTCAACCTGAGTCTGGACGAACTGAACGCTGAGAACGCTGTTGTTCCGGAATAGAATTTTACGTTCTCAGCAAAAAAAAACAAGCTCGGTCTCTGTTTTGCAGAGTTCACGGGCTTGCTTTTTTTTTGGTTCATTTTAAGTTTCTGCTTTCAGCTTCAACTCATAGATATCGCTGCGCCGCGCGGAGAGGATGGGCAGCTGCTGCCGTACCGAACGGACTTGCCCGAAATCAATTTCCAGGGTGTGAGTCGTTTCTTCGCTGCCTGCCTCGTAAAGCAGGTTTCCCCAGGGATCCACGGCAATGCTATGACCGTAAGCCACATAACAGCCGTCTTTTTGCCTTGCGGGAGAGACACCGATCGTAAAGAGCTGATTATCCAGCGCTCTGGCCCGAAAATGCAGCTGCCAGTGCGCCGGTCCTGTCGTCATATTAAAAGCGGCAGGAACGATGACCAGTTCGGCTCCCTCCAGAGCCATCAAACGGAAAAGCTCCGAAAACCGGATATCAAAACAAATGCAGAGACCAATTTTCCCCCATGGCGTGGGGAAAACAGTCACTTGATTGCCCGCACTCAAAACCTCCGACTCACAGAACTGCTGACCGCCCCGGATATCAATATCGAATAGATGCATCTTGCGGTGTCTGGCAATCTGCTTGCCTGTTCGGTCATAAACAAAGGAAGTGTTGTAGACGCGCTCCCCTGCCAGTTCCGGCAGGGAACCCGCCACGATCATCACAGCCAGTTCGGCAGCCAAACTAGACAGAGCCGTTTGAGCCTCTCCTCCCTGGGATTCGCCGTAAGCTCGAAAATAGCGGGTGGCATAAGGACAGCAGAACATTTCCGGCAGCACCGCGATTTCCGCGCCGGCTGATACTTCCTGGCGAATCAAGGCGCAGGCATGCCGGATTGTTTCTGTTTTATCGAAGCTGCTCTGCATTTGAATCAAAGCAATTTTCAGAATAATCAGCTCCTCGTATTATATAGTAGTAGTTTTGAGACCCACTCCAAGGTCTTTGTGCTACACTGTAAGGGATGCTGTGGATTGGTTTCAGCTCCTACCGCACGACGGTTTCAAAAAGGCTCCAACCACAGTCCTTTGCAGT
>JAJFTT010000041.1 GCA_021372785.1 Negativicutes bacterium
ACTGCAAAGGACTGTGGTTGGAGCCTTTTTGAAACCGTCGTGCGGTAGGAGCTGAAACCAATCCACAGCATCCCTTACAGTGTAGCACAAAGACCTTGGAGTGGGTCTCAAAACTACTACTATATAATACGAGGAGCTGATCCTTATTTCACGCTCGCTTCTCAGCCGTCTGTTTTCCAGTCTGCTCACGCTCTTCCTGGTCAGTCTGCTCATTTTCTTTTTCTTTCAATTCATTCCCGGCGATCCCGTCTTATCCCGTTTGGGGGAGGAGGCCGATCCCGCACTGGAAGCGCTGCTGCGCAAAGAATTGGGACTGGATCTGCCTTTGGCGCAGCGTTATCTGAATTGGATGCTGCATTTAGCGCACGGCGATCTGGGACAGTCGATCCGTTATAATCTGCCCGTCAATCAATTGATCGGTCAGCGGCTGCCCAGTACGCTGGCTTTAGCGGCCTGGTCCTTTTTTCTGACCGTCGTGATTGCCATTCCTTTGGGTTTATGGCTGGCTCGCCACAGTCAGGATTCCGCCGGCTTTGCCGTCAACGCCTTCAGTCAATTGGGAATCGCCATCCCCTCCTTTTGGCTGGCGATCCTCCTGATGCTGGTTTTCGGCGTCAAGCTGAACTGGCTGCCGATCAACGGTTATGTGCCCTGGAGCGTCAGCCCCTGGGGCTTTCTGCGCTCCATGCTGCTGCCGGGTTTGGCGATCAGCTGTTCTTCCGTAGCAATTGTGGTGCGCTATCTGCGCGCTTCTTTACTGGATCAGATGCTGCAGGATTACGTCCGCACTGCCCGCAATAAGGGTTTGAGTGAGAATGTTATCCTGTATCGCCATGTTCTGCGCAATGCACTGATTCCGGTGCTGACGATTCTGGGGGTTCTCCTGGTCAATATCCTCAGCGGCTCGATTGTCATCGAATCCACTTTTTCCATTCCCGGTTTGGGACAATTACTGCAAGGCGCCATACGCAGCCGGGATCTGCCTTTGGTGCAGGGGATCACCCTCTATATATCGATCGTCGTTACCTTTGGTTTTCTCCTGGTGGATCTCCTCTCTGTCTGGGTCGACCCACGCATCCGCGACAGGGGGGCTGATAATGAATAAACAAAATGCCGCCTGGCGCAAAAACAGCAATTTAATCATCGGCGGCAGTATTGTCGGTCTGCTGCTTTTGGTCGTGCTGGTCAGCTTTTTCTGGACTCCCTATTCCCCAACCGCGCCGAGTGCGGCAGCGAAATTGCAGGCGCCTTCCTATGCCCATTGGTTTGGCACCGACCATCTGGGACGGGATGTGCTGAGCCGGCTGATGCAGGCCTCGCAAACCGCTTTTTTGGTCGGCGTCTCCTCCGTTGCGGCCGGCTGTCTGTTTGGTGTCACTCTGGGTTTAGCCTGCGGTTATGCCGGCGGTTGGTTTGACCTGATCACAGTGCGGCTCCTGGACGCTTTCAAAGCCATCCCCAGCATCTTATTGGCTTTGATGATGATTGCCGTCTTTGGCTCCGGCATGAAAGTGACCGTGCTGGCAATTGCTCTGCTCTCCATCCCCCTCTATGCCAGGATGGCGCGCAGCAGCGCCATTCAACTGAAGAATCTCGAATATATGCAGTGGACCAAGCTGATCGGCATCAGCCGCCGCCGCATTTTATTCGTCCATCTGCTGCCAAACATGCGGTCGTCCCTGCTGATTACCGCTTCCTTAGGTTTTGCCAATAGCGTTCTGACCGAAGCCGGTCTCTCTTATCTGGGTCTCGGGGTGCAGCCGCCGGATCCCAGTTGGGGTAAAATGCTCTCGGAAGCGCAGGATTATCTGTTCAATGCCCCCTGGCTCGCCATCAGCGCCGGTCTTGCCATCACTTTATTGGTCCTGGGTTTTAACCTCCTGGGTGACGGTCTGCGCGATCTGAGCGATACGCGGCGAAAGGACTGACGGCATGGACAAACCGACTTTTTTACGGGTACTGGACCTCAGTCTGAGCGTCCCCTATCGCGGCAACGTTTACCCGGCGGTGGAGCATGTCAGCTTTGACATGGCCGCAGGCGACAGCCTGGGTCTGATCGGTGAATCCGGCTGCGGCAAGAGCCTGACCGCGCTGGCAATCGCTGGTTTACTGCCGGCGCAAGTTCTGCGCAGCGGCGGTCAGATTCTGCTGGACGGAGTGGACTTAACTCAAATGACGGCAGAGCAAATGCAGGCTTATCACGGGAATCAGATTTCCATGGTCTTTCAGGACTCCGCCACCTCTCTCAATCCCCTGCTCAGCATCGGTTATCAATTGCGGGAAGTGATTCTGCTCTACTGCCCTGCGGCCGACACAACAGCCAAACAAAAGCAGCTGGCGGAGGACAGTCTCAGCGAAGTCGGTTTGCTGAATCCGGCCGAGATTCTCAGGCAATATCCGCATCAGCTTTCCGGCGGACAACGGCAGCGCATCATGCTGGCCATGGCCATGCTGCCGAATCCCCGGCTTCTGCTGGCAGACGAGCCGACAACGGCTTTGGATCTCACCACCCAGCAGCAAATCCTGGAGCTGATCCGCAATCTGCAGCAAAAACACCGGCTGACACTCTTAATGATTTCGCATAATATGCGGGTGGTGCAATCGCTCTGCCGCCGCACACTCGTCATGTATGCCGGAAAAATTGTGGAAGAGGGACCGACGGCAAGCATCCTGCGGCAACCGCTGCATCCCTACAGCAAAGCCCTGCTCGGCGCCATGCCGACCTTTGAACGACGCGGCCAGGCGCTCGCCACAGTGGAGGGAATGGTGCCTCCTTTGTATGCCCGCAACCTTGCCTGCACTTTCTCACCGCGCTGTCCTCGTAAAACAGCGGTATGTGATCTGGCGGTTGCGGAAAAAAGGCAGGCAGACCGGCTGGTCTTCTGCAACCATCCGGCTCAGCCTGACACAGAAGCGAACGAATCGGCAGAGCGCTGATCAGATTCAGCAGGAAAGGCAGTGATGCTCTGATGCGGCAGGAAACCTGTCTCTTGCAGGTAAATCATTTAGACAAAACCTATCCGCGCAGCGGAAGCGGTTTATTTTCGGCCAAAGAAAGATTGACCGCCGTGCACGATCTCAGCTTCTCTCTGCAGAAAGGGGAGATACTTGGTTTGATCGGCGAATCCGGCTGCGGGAAAACAACAACAGCCCGCATCCTGGCACGCTTGCTGCGAGCGGACCGGGGGGAAGCCAGCCTGAACGGCGTTGAGTACCTGGCACTGACGAACCGCCAGTTCCGCCCGCGGCGCCGGCAAATTCAAATGGTTTTCCAGGACCCGCAGCAAGTTTTAAATCCTTCCCTGACAATCGGCAGCATTCTGCAGGAACCTATGATCGGTTTTGGCATCGGCAGCACGGCCAAAGAGCGTCGTGAGCTGCTGCTGCCCCAGCTGGCGGAAGTCGGTTTGGACGAAAGCCATCTGACTTTCTATCCGCACCAGCTTTCCGGCGGCCAGCGGCAAAGAGTCGCGATCCTGAGCGCCCTGTTGGTACGGCCGGAGCTTTTGATTGCGGATGAGGTCGTTTCGGCGCTGGACTTATCCATTCAGGCGCAAATTCTCAATCTTTTACAGGAACTGCGCCGCAAATATGCTTTATCCATGCTGTTCATCTCCCATGATCTGCATGTTGTTTCCTGGTTGGCCGATCGCATTCTGGTCATGTATCGCGGTTATCTTGTGGAAGAAGCCGGCACCGAAGCATTGCTGCACAATCCGCTGCATCCCTATACAGAAGCGCTTTTCGCAGCCGCCGCCGGCCCTTTCACCGAAAAAACGCCGGTAAAGCCGGCGGTTTCCGCTCTGCCTGACGCGCAAGCCTGCCCCTATGCCGCAAGCTGTCCCCGCTGCCGACCGCTTTGTCGTACCAGCATTCCGGCAATCCGTCTGATCTCGGAAAACCATCAGGTCGCCTGCCATTATCCGGAATAAAGGATTGGTGATTGCTAATTTAGAAGGAGGCCCCGTTTCAGCATGGAGAATACGTTTAACATTATTATCACTGTTTTTGCCGTGATCGGTTTTGGCTTTTTTCTCAGCCGCAAAGGGATCATCGATGAGAAAATCGCGCAATTTATCGCCAAATTGGTAGTCACTTATGTGGTGCCCTGCACTTTAATTAATAATATGATGACCTATTTTTCCTGGGAAAGTCTGCAGGAGGCCGGTTTTGCTTTGCTGGCTCCTTTTCTTTCCATCCTTGCCACCTTCGGCATTGCCCATCTGCTGATTCCGATTTTGAAAATCCCCAAAGGACAGCGCGGTGTCTTTGCCGCGCTCTTTGGTTTTTCCAATACAATTTTTATCGGTCTGCCGGTCTGCACAGCGATCTTCGGCGATGCGGCGGCGCCTTTGGCTCTGCTCTTCTTTGCCGCCAACAGCGTTTTATTCTGGTCTCTGGCAGCACCCGGCATTCGGCGGGATGCGCCCGGCAAGCACAGCGCCGGCTGGCAAGAAACCTTGCAGAAGATTTTTACCCCTGCGCTGATCACCCTGGTTGTCTGCTTTGCCCTGCTGTTTTTAGGCATCCGTTTACCGAAATTTGTGATGGATACCACAAAAATCATCGGCGGTATGAGTACGCCGCTGGCGCTGACTTATATCGGCTACGTGCTCGCCAGTACTGGCTTGAATAACCTAAAAATCAGCCGCAATGTGATCATCGTCTGCATCGGGCGCTTCCTGATCTCCCCCCTCATTACCTTTGGCTTGATGAAGTTCTTCCGCATTGAGGGCTTGATCGCCAATGTCAGTATCCTTCAGTCCGCCATGCCGGCAATGGCTCAGGTGCCGATTGTCGCCGCTCTCTATGGTTCCGACCATCAATTCGCCGCAACCTGCACCTCCTTCTCTACCTTGCTGGGTTTGCTCTTTCTGCCGGTCTACATGTATCTCTTCACACTGCTGGGAATCTAGAGCGTAGCGCCAAAACCCAGCTGTATTTTTAAAAAAATCACTGGACAAATCAACGCGTTCATGTTATATTATTTTTACGTTCGTTGTAACGTATTAATGTGAGAGGGCTTCTAGGGTTCCGGCAGAGCTTCGGTTCTGTGCAGGTCCGAGCGAAGCCGCGTTTTGTTCTGCAAAACGTACACCGTGAGAATAAAAGACTCTGCGGAAGGTCTCCTGTCGAAGGGAGACCTTCCGCTTTTTTTCATGGTTTCTCATATTTCCTCCTCTCTTTTATTTCTACTGTATTGTTGTTTTCTTGTCGGTGGCCGCCGCGAATCTGATTTCGCGGCGGCATTTTTTTAAAGAACCTTCCCCGGCCGTTCAGCCGACCGACAGTCAAAACGCCGCGCTTTCATTGGCTGCGCCACAGCGGTAGTTTTTTCTCTGCCGGCAAAGGAATTCTTTGCGTTATAACGAAATAAGCATTTATTCTATGAAATTCCAGCGTAAAGGAGTGCGATCTCTGCATGGCAGCTGCAATGACAGCAAAAGATATCTTTTTGCTCAAAGAATTGTCCGATATCCAGATTTCTGCGGATGGCAGCCGCATTGCCTGGCTGCAAACCGAGACCAATCGGCAAAAAAACCGCAAAGAAAGCGCGATCTGGCTGGCGACGAGCGGGGAGGGCAGCCCCGCCGCTGCCTTAACCGGAGATCGCAGCGATTCGAAGCCGCGCTTCTCACCCGATGGCCGCAAAATTGCCTTTTGTTCGGAACGCGATCGCGAAAACCCCGGCGGACTTTACCTGATTTCGCTGCAGGGCGGCGAGGCACACTTACTGCAGGGAGAACACAGCCTAGCTTCCGCGCCGCTCTGGTCGCCCGACGGATCAAAGATCGCTTTTCTGTCTTTTGTCAAACAGGAGGCTGCTGCCCGTTATCGCGGGGAGACAAAGGAACTCTATCAGCCGCCGGAGGAAGAAATGCTGCGAGCGCCGCAGGTAATCAATGCGATCTCCTACCGGCAGGATGGCCGCGGTTTTACCCTCGGCGGGCATAACCAACTTTTTGTCTTCGATCTTGAGGATAACGCTTGTGTTCAGCTGACGCAGGAGCAGCATACGATCGGCGCTTTCATCTGGAATCATAACGCAACCGCGCTCTGCTATGCGGTCACCTACATCGATGAGACCAGTTTCCGCTTTCAAAGCCGGGTCCTGCAAGTCACAGCCGCCAATCAGGCCCTGCAGCATCTGCTCGACTTTGCCGGCAGCATCAATAGCCTCAGCCTGCCCGACCCACAAACTTTGCTGCTGAGCGGCGTCGATCAAACCTATCCCAATGGCATCGGTCTCAGTCTGCTTTGGCAGGCAGACCTGAGCGCTGCCGGTCCTTTGGCGCCGCAAGAGCTGAAATGCCTGAATCCGCACAGCCCGGCCGGCTGTGAGAAACCGATTTTCACCGCGGCAACGCAAAACCTGACCTATCTGCGTCTATGGCAGGGTTGCAAGTCGCTCTGCCGCTCGGCTGCTGCCAGTGGTTTCGGCACGGAGGAGCCGGCTGCCCTGACTTTAGCGACCGTCACGGATTTTAGCTGCGATCAGGCGGGCAGACTTGCCTTCATCGCCACTGATTTTACGCATCCGCCGGAAGTTTATTATGCCGACGGCAAAACAACGCGGCGCATTTCTGGCGTCCACGATCAATTGCTGGCAAAATTCCCCGCCCTGCCGGCCGAGAAGTTCACCGTGCAGAATGAAGGGTTACCCATCGAGGCCTGGCTGCTCAAACCGCCGGGTGCTCAGGCGGGAGTCGCTCTGCCGACCATCCTGAACATTCATGGCGGGCCCACCGGCGTTTATCTGGATGCCTATCAAATCAGCTTCCAGCTGCAGGCTTATCAGGGTTATGCCGTACTCTTTGCCAATCCGCGCGGCAGCAGCAGCTATGGCCCTGCCTTCTCGGCTGCCGGTTGCAGCGACTGGGGCGGCGCCGATTATCGCGACTTGATGGCCGCAGTCGATTTCAGCATTGCGCTTGGCATCGCCGACCCCAAACGCTTGGGTGTGACCGGCTGGAGTTACGGCGGCTACATGACCGCTTGGATCGTGACACAAAATCAGCGTTTCAAAGCGGCTGTCGCCGGTGCGATGATTTCCAACTGGCTGACGCTTTCCTGTGTCTGCGATATTAATATCTATGATGAAGGGCTCTGGGAGCAGCCGCTCTTTTTGGATTACGGCAAGGCCATGCAGCGCAGCCCGGTCACTCAGGTCGCTGCGGTAACGACACCAATCCTGCTGCTGCATGGCGGAGCCGATATGCGCTGTCCGATCGAGCAAAGCGAACAATTTTACTTTGCCTTAAAACGGATGGGCAAAGAAACGGTTTATGTCTATTACCCCGGTCAGTCCCATGCCTTTGGCTTACCCGCCTATATTGAAGACAGATGGCAGCGCACCCTGAATTGGATGCGGGAAAGACTATAATAAGGAGTGTCGTTATGAAAAATATTTTAAGCGCCGCAAATTTTTTCGATCTCAAATCAATCAGAGATCTGCAGATTGCGCCGGATGGCAAAACGGCTGTTTATGTTCTGAACGAAACCAACCCGGAGCAAAACGAAAAAGTGACCAATCTTTGGCAGGTTGCCATGGATAGAAGCGCGCCGCCGCGCCGCCTGACCAACAGCGGCAAAGACCGCGCGCCGCGCTTCTCTCCGGATGGCAGCCAGGTGCTCTTCCTTTCCAGCCGCGCAGAGCAGGGCAAAACGCAGTTTTACAGCATCTCCCTGCAAGGCGGCGAAGCGGAGCAAATCAGCACGGAAGTCATGCCGGTTTCCGCCGGACTGTGGAGCCCGGACGGCAAGAAAATTGCTTTCCAGGCCGCAGTGCCGCCGGCGGAAGGACCGCGTTATGCCGCTGAACCGAAAGAACTCTACACGCCGGGCAAAACCGACAAAGAAAAAAAAGAAGCCCCTTTGGTCATTACGGATGCGGATTACCGGGCCGACGGCAAAGGCTATCTCTTTCAGAGCTATCTGCAGCTCTTTGTTCTGGATCTCAGTGAAAAGACGGCGGTCTGCCGGCAAATCACAGAGCAAAAACAACGGCAGGAAGGCTTTCTCTGGAACCGGGAAAGCAATGCGCTTTATTATGTCGTCCGGCACTCTGATCAGCCCGGCGCCGCTTACCGCAGCCGGGTCTGTAAAATTCAATTAGCCAACGGTTACGGCAGCGAAGTCATGGAGTTTGACGGCACGATTAAAGATCTGCTTTTAACAGATGAGGACAGCCGTTTCGTTTGGCTGGGCGCCGATAACTCTCAGGCCTCCGGCACCAATGTGGAGAGAATCTGGTCAATCGTCCTTTCCGGGCCGCAGCCTTTGGATGCGCAAAACCTCGTCTGTCTGACCGAAAACTCTCAGGCCACGCGCAGTAATTTACGCTATGCGGCAGAAGAAAAAACCCTCTACTATGTCAAGCAGCAGCATGCCAGTGCCTATTTCTGCCGTTTACCCTACTCTGACGGGCAAACCGGCGCGGAAAGCGATGCCGTCGGCGGCGCCCTGGCTACCGTCAGCGCTTTTGCGGTCAATGCAACCGGCGAGCGCGTCTTTCTTTGCGAAGACAGCAGTCACCCCGCCGACCTCTATGCGGTGCAGGACGCCAAACCCTTGCGCCTTACTGCTGTCAATGCTGAATTCTTAGCCAAATTCCCTGCTTTGCCAACCGAAAAATTCAGCTATTCCGGCGCGGACGGCTGGGATATTGAAGGTTTTCTCGTGCGGCCGCTAGATTATAGCGCAGGCACCCGAGTCGCCACGATTCTCAGTATTCATGGCGGTCCCACCGATGTTTACATGGACAGCTTCCAATTCCCTTTCCAATTTCTAGCTTATCACGGTTATGCGGTTGTTTATGTCAATCCGCGCGGCAGCATTACCTACGGTCCGCAATTTGCCGCGGCCTGTATCAATGATCTGGGCGGCAAAGATTATCAGGATATTATGCTGGGCGTCGATCACGTCATCGCCATGGGCGTCGCCGATCCCAATCGTCTGGGGGTGACCGGCTGGAGCTACGGCGGTTATATGACTTCCTGGGCGGTCAGCCAAACGAAGCGCTTTCGGGCGGCCGTGGCCGGCGCGATCATTTCCAATTGGCTGACGCTCTGTCTGGTCAGTGACGCCGCAGCCTACGGCGAAGGGCTGCATGGCGGCCCGGCCTTTGATGATATTCCGGCTCTGATGGCTCGCAGTCCCATTCAATATGTACGCCAGGTGGAAACGCCGATTCTGCTCCTGCACGGCATGAATGATGTGCGCTGCCCGCAGGATCAGACCGAGCAATTCTATTATGCCCTCAAACGTCTGGGCAAAGAAACTGTCTATGTCAAGTATCCGGAGCAATTCCACGGCTTTGTCAAACCAGCCTATATTGCAGATCGTTGGCAGAGAACCCTGGCTTGGTTCCAGAGTCATATCAATTGACACTCCCCATCGCGAAAGCAAGGGGTTTTACGGCTCTACTCGATAAAGTGAGGGAAACAAAATGAAACAGGAATTTGCACAGAATACCGCCGCCGACAGCAATCCGGCGGACAATATGGATGAGCTGCGCGACTTAAAGAGAAAAGGCGAGCGCGCCGCCAAAATCGAAACCATGCTGCTGGAACTGGAAGACGAACTGGAAGAAGCCGAAATGGATGCGGAGGAACGTCTCACACAGCTGGAACGCGAAGAAGCCGATGTGAAAAATCTGAAAGGACTGGGGTTCAGCCGCTTTTTAGCCAGGATCAGCGGTGATTATTACGAGCGCCTGGATCAGGAGGAACAGCAGGCGGCCGAAGCTGCCATCTACTATAACCAGGCGGTGGATCGCATCGAAGATATCAAGCTCGAAATTCAGCAGCTGAAACAGGAACAGGCAGACTGCCAGGTTTCGGCGGAACGCTATCATTGGCTGCTGAAAGCCAAGCAAAAAGAAAGCCAAAATAAAGGCGGCGGCACGGCAGGCAAAATTGCCGCGCTGCAGGAAGCCATTGACCAGTGCAAACGCAATCAACGCGAATTACAGGAAGCGATCTCCGCCGGTGAAGCTGCCAAAGCCAGCCTGCTGCTCGTCATAGAAAGCTTGAACAGCGCTTCCGGCTGGGGTATCTTCGATCTGGTGGGCGGCGGTGTGCTGACTACTTTGGTCAAGCATTCGCACATTGATGAAGCAAAGCGCCAGGTTGCTGCCGCAGAAAACAACCTGCGCCGCTTTCATACCGAACTGCTGGATACGCCGGTCTCCGCCCAATTGCAGATTGATACCGACGGTTTTATGAAATTTGCCGATTTCTTTATGGATGGCTTCCTCATTGATTTTTTTATGCAGACAAAAATCAATACGGCCAGAGAAAATGTGCAGAGCGTGATGGATTCCGTAGAGGAATATCTGCTCGATTTGAACGAATTAAGAGAAACCGGGCTGCAGGAAGAAGAACGCTTACAGCTGCAGCTGGAAGACTTGATTCTGGGAAAATAACGCTGCCTGCGGCAAGCACAGCCTGCCAAATTCCATGGAAAAATCGGAAGTGATGTGTAACGTGAAAAGAAAAGTAAGCTGGCTGGTCGTGCTGCCGCTGATTTTATTTGTTCTGCTGGCCATCAGTATCGCGGCGGGCAGCACGACAGGCTTTGAAGGCTGGGCCTACGATGAGACCGTTGAACATATGTCTCCCATTCTGACTGCGCTCGTGAAAGTCATTACGCACATCGGTGATGCGAGCAGTGTGATCTGCTTCTGTCTTTTGTTGTTCGCCTTACCAAAATCGCGGAAGACCATTGCTTGTCCTGTTTCCGTTGCGGTCATCGTCTCAACTATCCTCAATATTTTACTGAAAAACGTATTTTCCAGACAGCGTCCGGATATTTTACGTTTGATTATCGAACTGAATTATAGTTTCCCCAGCGGCCATGCCATGAACAATGCCGCACTTTATACGATACTGATCCTGCTGATTTTCCGCTATATCGAAAATCCTGTCCGGAAATACAGCCTGACCGCTCTCTGCGTCGCTCTGAACCTCAGCATCGGTTTGAGCCGCATCTATCTGGGCGTGCATTATGCGGGCGATGTTTTGGGCGGCTGGCTGATTGGCTTTGCCGTGGCGGTGCTGGTTGATCTCTTTTGGCAGAGCCAAAGCGCAGCAAAGCAGAGCAGCCAGTGACTCTTACAAAAAGAATGAGACGAAGCAGAGGAAACGCTGCATCGCATCGAAAAAACAGGGGTAAATACTGCAGCAATGCAGAATTTGCCCCTGTTCCTTTTATGGGATACCTGTCTTATGATTTCTAGACTGCTTTCATCTCCAGCAGAACGCTGCCGTCTCCTATCACTGTTTTTCTGCTGTTCTGCCGGCCCTGTGCCGTAAAGAACAGCGAATCCGTCAAAGTCTCCTGCTGCAGCTGCGCAAAGATCCCCCGCGAGGCTGCTGCCGCCACCAGGCAAATCGCTGAGAGGCACGGGAGCGGCTTTGGGCGCTTCCCAGACGCGAAGCAAATTCTGCCGAAGGAATTCCGTCAGAAACGGCAGAATCGCAGCCTGGATCTGAGTCTTTGTTTTGGTCGTGCGGTAAAGCACCGTAAAAGCGGCATCCTCTTCCTGCCCGAAACGGCGGCGATTGCCGCGCACCTGCCAATAGGAAAGATCCTCCACGCAGAGTTCGAAGGTTTTGACCACATCGGAGGTTATATCATTTTCAGAGGGCGCTTTGGCTGCTGCGCTGAATTTAGCGATGGGCTACCAGCCAGTGATCGCATTTCTGCCGGAGCTCGTCCCGCAGTGTGAATCGACCTGGCTCAGAAAAGCGCAGGTCCCGAAGGAAACGCAGATTTGCCGGGGACCCATGATTTTACGCTTGACCTCTTCGCCTTAGGGATACCTAAGGGATAACCTAAACGCATTTGCCGGCAGCGAAAAAGCCTGACCAGAAAACTGAGCGGTTCTGCTGAAAGGATCTTTGCTTTTTAACGGATCTTTGCTTTAAAACACAGCCCGCGCTGATGACTGCCCGCGAGATAGAACGTCTCTCCCGCTTTGACCTGACTGCCTTGCAGCTGCAGCACATCTCCCGCAAAGGCCTCGCTGACATATTGGATCTGCAGCTGGCTGAAGCGATGTTCCGCGGGCGGCAGCGGCCAGAAATCGCTGAGGATATCCGCATAAATCGTATTGTTCAGGTGACTGTTGTAATCCAAATCGGAATAATAAATGTTGCGGCTGCCGAGCGCAGACAAATCAGCCGGCATCTGCAGATTTTCCACCTGCATGGCAGCCTCCGGCTGACGGTCTTCAAATATACCCAAACGATAAAAAGCAGCAGGACGCAAGAGACGATGCGTATGGAAATCGACCAGCACGCTGAGCTGCAGCAGATGGCCGATTTCCTCCCCGGCGGCATATAAACGGAACGAACGATAAAAATGCACGCCGAGATGACCCAGCGGTTCCGTAATAATTGTTAAATTTTCTCCGAAACTAGGTTGACGGCGAAGATTCAGTTGATTTGTCGTCAGTAAAAAAGCCATGCCTTCGGCTGCCAATTGCTTGTGGTCCATGCCTGAAACAGCCAAATGTTCCTCGCAAATTTCCTGAAACATGCGCAGCAGCGCGGAAGCTTTCATCAGGTTACCGGGTCCCACCTGAAAAACGGCCACTGTAACTTGACGCTGATATTGCTTTGCCGAAATCAAAACGAACCACTCCTCTATTCTAAGTCTTTCTCTGCTGACGAACGCGGCAAAAAGCGGCAGCCTTGCCCTGCCGCCGCCTTTCATTCGGACATAAGGTTGATTCGGTCCTCTACGATTTGCAGAGGCGGTCCCTGCAGCAAGAGAAAGCGATCGGCCACCTGAGCCGCCTCTTGCCGGTCGTGACTGACCCAAATAACCAGCCGCTGCCGGCCTTCCGCCCTGATCACCTGCCATAACCGGCGGCGCTGCAACTCATCCAGGCCTTTCAGCGGTTCGTCGAGCAGGAGTGCATCCCCATCATAGCACAAAGCGCGTCCCAAAGCCAGCCGGCGTTTCATGCCGCCGGACAATTCAGCGGGATACCGTTTGGCTTCGCTGAACAAACCCAATTGCTCCAGCCGCCGGTTCGCCTCTGCCAATCCGCCGGGAGGCCGACAGACGAGCAGATTTTGCAGCACGTTCAGCTGCGGCAGCAATCGGTCTTCCTGAAACATCATGGCCGGCCGTTGGAAACCTTGCTGCATACTGCCGCTGTCCGCCTGCTCCAAACCCACCAGCAGGCGCAGCAGCGTCGTTTTACCGCAGCCGGAGGGTCCCATCAGCACCACCACGCCGGATTTTGGCAATTCCAAAGAAAAATCTTGCAGGACCGGTCGGCCATCAAAGCTAAAATTGATCTTTTCCAATTTCATTCCGCCGGTTTCCTCCGCTTCTTCTGCAGACATACGCTGAGCAGAAACTCAAAGCTGATACTGATACTGATCACAACAATCGTCCAGGCAAATAAATCCGCTGTTTCCAGATAAATTTTTGCCTGATACAATTTCGTGCCAATCCCAAGCCGGGGCAGACTCAACACTTCGGCAGCTACACCCGATTTCCAGGCAAAACCGAAGCCAACCAGACAGGCGGTGGTAAAAAACGGTTTGATCGCCGGCAGATAAACCGTCCGCCATAACGCAGGTAAGGAAAACCGATAAACCCAGGCCATCTCCAGCAGATTTTCATCCGCTTCTCTAATTCCGGTTTCCACATTGCTCCATACCATCGGCAAAACCATCAGAAAGCAAATGAACAGAGGCAGCGTATCGGAAGCAATCCAAATCAGGGCTAAAATCACAAAAGAAGCGACCGGCGAGGCTTTGATGATATTCATCGGGAAAGCAATCACCTGACGCACCGACGGCAGAAAGGCAGTCAGAACCGCCAGCAGGCTGCCCAGAACCACTGCCAGAGCGTAACCGAAAAAAATCCGGCGCAAAGAAGCCAGCACGACTTGCCAGAAAGCTGCTTCCTGCAGCAGCTCTGCCAGACGCCGTAAAACCTGACCCGGCGCAGGCAGCAGCAAAGCGAGCTGCACTCTGGCGGCTGCAAATTGCCAGACCAAAAACCAAAACAGCAAAGCGAAACCAAAGAAAAGGGCAGCAGAAAGCGGCCGCGGCGGCTTTCGCTTGCCGTTGTAATGCTTCATCTGCTCGCCCTCCTCCTGTTTTGCAAAACAGCGGCTTTTATTTGATATAAAGATCCCTGCCCGGCAGTTTACCGCCCACCGATTTGGCATCCGCGGCAAATAAAACCTGCAGACAATGATCTGCCTTCGTTACCATTTCATCCCCGTCAATATAAACAATATTGCAGAAGGGAATTGCCGCTTTGGCGACCGCTTCCGGAATCACATTATATTGCGCGCTCAGAGCAGCCGCGGCATCGACATTCTCATTGCTATAAGCAACCGACGCTTTATATTCCGTCAGAAACGCATCCACCGCCTTTTGGTGGGCTTGATAGAATTCCGTGCGCACCGCAAGGCACCCCATCACCAAACTGCCGCCCTGCGGAGCAACGGCTTCCCATTCCTTTGTCATATCCAGCGCAATCCGCACCGTCTCACTCTTCTGCTGCACCGTCGTTACAAAGGGCTGCGGCAGCAGAGCCAGGTCAATTTGACCTTCCGCCAATAAAGCGGCAACTTCGGCATGTTCGCTCTTATAGACAATCTGCACATCTTCACCGGGAATCAAGCCATTGGAAGTCAGAATATAATTCAAGGCATATTCCGGGGTAGAGGCTTGCCCTGTGGCATAAATGGTTTTCCCACGCAGATCTTCCACCGAATGCACGCTGTCGCCATTTTCCAGAAGGAATAAAACACCCAGGGTGTTGATCGCCGCCATTTTCACCATGCCCTCCGTTTTGTTGTAGAGTACGGCAGCCAAATTGGCGGGAATTGCTGCAAGATCCAGCTCACCGGCAATCATTTTTGCGCTGATTTCTTCCGGCGCTCCGGCTAATGTAAAATCATACTGATTGGCAGTTGTTTTTGCCTCGGCCTTCTGCATCAATTGCAGCATGCCAAGAGCAGTCGGCCCTTTGAGGGCGCCGATGCGGATTGCAATTTTCTCCGCCGGCTTTTGAACACAGCCGCCAAACAGCGCGGCCACAAGCGCGATCAGCAGAGTAACGCTCAGGATTTTCTTCGCTTGATTCAATTGAATCTACCCCCGTTCATTTTTTGCTTTGGCTCTGGAGAATACCGCTTTGTAAGCCGCTTTGTAAGCCGCTTTGTAAGCGGAAACTGCCGTCCGCATTTTCTGTCAGCGTTCCGTCCCGTTTCAGCACATCCAGCGCCCGATAAAGGGTAGCCCGGCTCATATTCAGACGTTTGCTCAGCTGCTGCCGGCTGCAAGGCAGAAAAAAATCAGGAGTTTCCGCGTCCGCCGCCTGACTGGTCAGAAAAACCAACAGCGCTGCCCGCGGTGAAGTGGCAGCAAAACCACTGATTTTTTGATTTAAAAAAACAATCCGACCGGACAGAAAGCTCAGAAAGTTGCGGCAGATCAAAAACTCTTCCTGAAAAATCGCTTCCAGTTGCGCAGCCGATAAAAACATCACCAGAGATTGTTTCTCTGCTGCGATCTGAGAAACATAAGTTTCGTTCTCATTGAACAACGAGGCAACACCAAACATCTGACCGGGCTGGATCGTGTTCAATAGAACATCTGCTGGGGTGCTGACCCGCAGGCCCCCCGCTAAAACTATGCCGGCCGCCCGGCGAAAGTCGTGCAGATCATAGACGCAAGTCCCTGCCGCATACTGTTCCAGACTGTAACGCCCCTCCAGCAAATCAAGCAGGCGTCCGGCTTCCACATTGTAAAACAACGGCGTCTGTTGCAATTGCTTTATAAAATGGAACAGACTGTTTTCTTGTTGCACAGCCTCACCTCACTATGTCTCAAATGATACAATTTCTATTTTATTGTAATCTATCAATAACATTCAGTCAAGAGAGGCCGTGCGAGAGAAACTGTCTGATTCTGCGTCCGGTTCCACTTGCCAATTGAAATCTTGCCAAAAGCTATTGAGAAAAACAGTGATATCGCAGCCTAACAAGGACAAATCCTCGCTGTCGCAGATTTTAGGCCAACTGCGCCGGTAGCAGCGCAGTTGCTTTGCATCCGCTTTCAGATGACGGTCCACCCGGCCGCGCTGCTGCGGTCTCATGTTTCATCGTAAAACGGTTGCCCGCGGAAAACGGATCAATGCACCTCGGCGGCAGGCGGCTGTGTTGCCTGCCGCAGCCGCCGAAATGCCCAATTGGCTTTCGGATTCTGCTTGATCATCGAGCCGGTGACCCGCTGCCAATGATATTTTCTGCCGCATTTCCAAGCATCGCCGAGCCGGTGCAGCACGCTGGCCGCCTTAGCAAGCGTGAATCATGAAAACAGCCGGCTTCTGCACGCGAACTCACACCCTCTCCCGGCATATGGCTCAGCGGCTTTCAATCTGTCAGCGCGGCGATCAGCCCTGCCGAATTTTGGTGAGCTTTCTTTTCGAAATTTCTTCATTATTTATCTCTTGTAACTCACTGACCGATATGGTAAGCTAAAAAGATTGAACCGAAGAATGACTGGCAAAGAAAAACGAGGTACGAACGATGAAATATAACATTATTGGCGACCAATTACCGGTAGTCGTCTGCGAGCTGCAGGAAGGCGAAACCATGCTGACCGAAAGAGGATCCATGTGCTGGATGTCCCCCAATTTAAAAATGGAAACCACCGGCAACGGCGGTCTTGGCAAAGCCCTGGGACGCATGCTGAGCGGGGAAACCTTATTTCAGAATCGCTATACCGCCATTGGCAAAGCCGGAATCATCGGTTTTGCCTCCAGTTTTCCGGGAGCGATTCGCGCTTTTGAGATCAGCCCGGGCCACGAGTTGATTGTACAAAAATCCGCTTTTTTGGCGAGCGAAAGTTCCGTGGAACTCTCCATCCATTTTCAAAAAAAACTCGGCGCTGCTTTTTTTGGCGGGGAAGGCTTTATTATGCAGAAACTCTCCGGTCAAGGCACAGTTTTTCTGGAAATTGACGGTTCCGCGGTGGAATACAGCCTGGACGATGGGGAATCCATGCTCATCGATACCGGATATCTGGCGGTAATGGATCCAACCTGCAGCATGGATATTCAATCCGTCCCGGGAATTAAGAATATGCTGTTCGGCGGGGAAGGCGTTTTCAACACGGTCGTAACCGGACCGGGTAAGATCCTGCTGCAAACCATGCCGCTCAGCGGGGTTGCCGCCGCTTTCCGTCCGTTTATCACACCGGGTAAATAAACCGCAGAGTCAAAAGACGAAACTCAAAAGACGAGACCGAAAAAACACGGTCCCGTCTTTTAACATTGCGCCCCGCGCACACTTTATTTTTGAGAAGCGCAGAGCAGATTGATTTGCGCCGCGGCTGCTTTATCGGTAAAGGCCAGCAGTTCGTCGCCGCCTTTTAAAATGGTATTGCCGCGGGGAATGATCACGTCCTTACCCCGGTTCAGTGCAATCAAAACCGCGTTTTCCGGCAGAGTCAACTCCTTGATTGGTCGGTTCGCCGCTGCCGAGCCCTCGCTGATTGTCACCTGCACAATGGCATAATCTCCGCGGTTCAGCTTCATCAGTGTCATAATATGTTTCAGATCGATCTCTTCCACCACGAGATGCGCCATCAGATCAGCCTGATTTAGACCCACATCCACACCCATTTCAGCGGTAAACAACCAGGCGTTTTGAGGATTGTTGACGCGGGCGATCACACGGGCTACGTTAAATTCGAACTTGGCGATGGTGGCAGCAACCAAATTCGTCTCATCGGCGCCGGTCACCGCCACAACCACATCCGCCGAAGCAATACCGCAGGCTTCCAAGACACTCGGTTCAATTCCACTGCCGGAATTGATACACTCCAACGGGATCATCCTTTTCAATTTCGCCAATGGCGCTTCGTGATTTTCGATGACCATGACAGCACAGCCATTTTCCAATAACAATTTGGCAATATAGGAACCGACTAAACCGCCTCCGATAATGATAACTTTCATTTTGCTGCCTTCCATTATAGCATCACCCCCAGCATGGTTTTTAATTTCTTGGCAGCCGAAGCCGCCACGGTCATGTAAAGCATATCATCCTGCTGCAGTGTCGTTCCCAGGGTAGGCAGAAAGGATTGATTCTTCCGGCTGATGGCAATCACCTGAAACTCACCAATTGAGGTCAGCTCGTTGACCGTTTTACCGACCAGGAGATGCGGCACTTCGATCCGGATCAGATCCGCATTGCCGTCGCCAAAGGTTAAGAGTATATCCAGCTGGCTGTAGGTCAGAATATCCATCGCGCGGGCAACTCCCCAGCTTGTGGTGGAAATAGTCTGAATACCGAGGGTGCGATAAATCTCGGCGCTGCGGGGATCGTATAAGCGCGCAATGGCACAGGGCACTTTATAGATATTCTTGGCAATTCTGGCAATTAAGGCATTGGTATCATCATTTCTGGTGCAGGCCGCCACCGCATCCGCCTTGCGAATTTGCGCTTTTTCTAAAATCTCCCGATCAAAACCGATACCGACCAGGGTTTCACCTTGAAAATTGAGGCCAAGCTGTTCCAGAGCCGCGGCATTGGTATCAATTACGGTTACTTTATGACCTTTTTGCACCAGATTCAAGGCGAGCTGCGATCCCAGCTTACCGCAGCCTACGATAATCACTTTCATTCTAGTTACCTCCTGTTTCTTTTGTTCTGCCCATACGACGGACCAGCGCTTTTCTCAGTTCTTCGACCAAGAGAATCGGGATTGGGATCACCGCTAAAAACAGCCATTCCTGCCAGCCGATGGCCGCGGTATGAAAGGTCGTCTGCAAAAAGGGAACGTAGATGATGGCGCCCAGCAAGAAAACCTCAAAAACGATGCCGAAGAGCACTTTTCGATTGCTGAAGAGTCCGATTTTGAAAACAGATTCTCTCTCTGTCCGGCAGTTCAGCACCGCGCCGATTTGGCTGAAGACAATCGCCGCCAAGGTCATGGTCGTCGCTTTGGCATAAACGGCGCCGCCGGACGCTAAGGGAATCGCAGGCCAGCCATTCAAGCGATTGACAAAGAAATAAGCCGCCAGGGAAATGACCGATCCCATCATACCATACCAGAGAAATGCCTTGACCATATTTCTCCGATTCAACAGATTGTCCGAGCGGGAACGCGGCGGCTGATCCATGACGCCTTTTTCGGCTAATTCCGTACCCAAGCCCAGCGCCGGCATCATATCCGTGCCCAGATCGATGGTTAAAATCTGCATGACCGTTAAAGGCAGCGGAATCAGGCCTTTGGAAAATAAGAAGGCGGCGGAAGGGATCGCTTCCGGCATATTGCTGTTGAGAATGTAGATCAGGAATTTTCTGATATTGCTGTAAACTGTACGGCCCTCTTCGATGGCTTTGACGATGGAAGCGAAGTTATCATCCGTCAGGATCATATCCGCCGCTTCCTTGGCGACATCGGTACCGGAAATTCCCATTGCCACGCCGATATCGGCTTTTTTCAAGGCGGGGGCGTCATTCACACCGTCGCCGGTGACAGCGACGATCTCTCCCGCCGCCTGTAAATTGCAGACGACTCTGTATTTTTGCTCCGGCGCGACGCGGGCAAAGATCACTTCGCCTTTCAGGGCGTCTTTTAATTCCTCATCACTGAGCTTGGCTAACTCCTGACCGGATATGACTCGGGGATGCTCACCCTGCACAATGCCAATCCGCCTGGCGATACTTTCGGCGGTCAGACCGTAATCGCCGGTGATCATGATAATCCGAATGCTGGCTTTGCGGCACTGCTCTACGGCTGCCGCAACTTCCGGGCGCGGCGGATCGGCCATCACAACCAGCCCGAGAAAAGTTAAACTTTGTTCCAACAACTCCGGGGTATAGGCGCTCAGGGCGCTCGGCAGCTGACTCTCGCCGGTGATCGAACGGCAGGCAATGGCCAGAACCCGCAATCCGCTGCGGGCATAGCGGTCGTTGGCCTGCATGGCTTCGGCGCGTTGTTGCTCCGTAATCGCTTCGGTTTGTCCGCCGCGCCGAATTTCTGTGCACAAATCCAGGATTTCCTTGGGAGCGCCTTTGACATACGCGATTCTGCCGCCGTTTTTCTGACTGCTGTTTTGATGAATCGTCGTCATTCTTTTGCGTCTGGAGTCGAACGGCAGTTCTCTGATTCTGGGCATCTGAGCGGCCGCTTCTTCCAAATTGAGTCCGGCTTTGGTGGCAGCCACCGACAGACAAGCTTCCGTCGGATCACCCAAAACGGTATAGCGATCGGACTCCGCATCGGGCGGAATCAAGCGGGCATTGCTGCAAAGGCCGGCTGCGCTCAAAAGCAGCTTCAGATCTCCGTCGCTAAGAGCGCTGGTCGGTTGACCGTCTTGCATGACCTGGCCGATCGGCGCGTAGCCCTGACCGGTCACCGTCAGTTCCCGGCCCGGCAGCCACAGATTATTGACGGTCATTTCGTTCTGGGTCAGCGTGCCGGTTTTATCGGAACAAATCACGGTAGTACAACCCAACGTCTCCACCGCGGATAAGCGTTTGACCAAGGCATGTTCTTTGGCCATACGCTGCACCGCCATTGCCAGGGATAAGGTGACGGTTGGCAGTAATCCTTCCGGAATAAAGGCGACTACCATACCCAAAGCAAAAATAAAAGCCTGCGCCACCGGTTGTTTCACGAAGAAAACGGCAGCAACAAAGAAAAGAGCGCCGGCAGCCAGGGCCATAAAAGAAACCTGTTTGGTCAGTTGGTCCAGTTCTTTTTGCAGCGGGCTCTGCTCTTCTTTCATTTCCTGCGTCAAACCGGCAATTTTGCCGAACTCTGTCTGCATTCCGGTGGTGACCACGACCGCTTTGGCCGTGCCGCTGGCAACACTGGTTCCGGCGAAAATCAGATTCGGAATCTCAAAACGGGACAAACCTTCTCTGAGCACCGGATCGTGCGTTTTGCGGATCGGATTGGATTCGCCGGTCAGGGTCGACTGATCAATTTGAAAATCGCTGGTATCCAAAAGGCGGGCATCCGCGGAAATTTTATCGCCTTCCTGCAGCAAAATAATATCGCCCGGGGTCAGGTCTTCCGTCAATATTTGCTGTTCTTTCTTTTCCCGAATCACTCGGGCATAGGACGGCAGCATTTTTTTCAGGGCTTCTGTTGCTTTACCGGCCCGAAATTCCTGCCAAAAGCTAAAAACACCGTTGATCAGATTGACCAGCCAGATCGCGACAGCCAATTCGGGCATATCGGCAAAGAAGGCAATAATGCCTCCGATCCATAAGAGGACCGCCATCATGCTGACGAAATTACCGGCAAAAACCAAAATAATTGATTTGCCTTTCTTCTCGCTGAGAATATTCTTGCCGTAGACCTTGAGATTACGCTCAACTTCCGCGGCTGTTAAACCATCCGGTCTGGTCTGCATGATTTGACAGGCCGCCGCTGCGGTCAGTTGCTGGATTGTCTCGATTTTATTTTCTATCCCGATTTGTTTTTGCTCGCTCATGGTAAAACCTCATTTTATTTTTTCCATATATTTACTATTATTATAGCTCTTTCCGATGCCATTTACAAGTATCACATCAGAAAATGAAACAAGGCGCGCGGTAGAATTGGCACTGAATTACCAAATGCAGAGCCGCTTTCGTTTCGAAGCAGGCGCTCTTTAAAAAAAACGGAACCGCTGATCATGCGGTCCCGCCTTTTTAGAATGCAAACCAAAAGCTGTTTCTGCTTGCTGCGGCGCAACCGATGGATATTTTGCTTCCATTTCCGCAAATCACCTGTTTGCCGTCCCTGCCACCCTGCGCTGTTTTTGTTTTGGGCAGGCGCAGCACATCGGTGCCGGCACCTGAGCTTAACCTCAATATGCTGACGGTCAAACGGTGGGCCGAGCGGGTTGAGGCGAACCGCCGGTTCAGTCCCTGCGTAACCGATCCTTTGCAGAGCTTCGTCAGCCACTTGGCGGCCAGTGCCTTTTTCCGACAGCGGAACGGAATCCTCCGGATCCCAAGGTTCCTGCCGTCGCTTTTTTTAAAATCGCATTTCCGTCACTCCAACCCAAACAATTGTCTGCCGGCGCGCCTTGAAAAGCGGCGCGTTGGCTGCTTTATGCCAAGAGTCCGAAATAAACCAAAACGGCAATCCCCAGAACAATCCGATACCAACCGAAGACGGAGAAGTCATTTTTCTGAATATAGCGCATCAGAAAACGAATGGCAAGGAGGGAAACCACAAAAGCCACGATCGTACCGACAGCCAGGATCGCCCACTCGGTCTCGCTCAGCAAA
>JAJFTT010000042.1 GCA_021372785.1 Negativicutes bacterium
TGCCCTGATAACTATATGGTGAGGTCCGCGGTTTATAAACACCGCCGCGCAACAACCCGGCCCCGGCCAGTCTGACCGCCGCGGCCGCTTCGCTGATTTGGGCGGCTGATTCCACCGCGCAGGGGCCGCCAATCACCGCAAAATGACCGCCGCCAAACGCCGCCCGGCCAATCCTTATCACTGTATCGGCTTGCTGCGGTCTTCTTCCGGCCAGCGGATAATGTCCGGCAATTTGCTGCAAATCATTCTCATTCATAAGTCTGCTCCCTTTGGCACAAAATTCATAGAAAAGACAGCCTCGCAATGAAAACCACTGCCAGGCTGCCCAAATTTCCTGCGGAATTGTCTCATTCTCTGTTTTTCATCGCATACTATCCTTTTCGTTGCCGCAGAGTGAAATTCCTTTGCTCCCCGGCCGGAAAGGAATCAATAACCCAACTCTTCATCGATCAGAATAACCTCATAATGTGCCACTCCGTTTGGCTTGCGTTCAAAAATTGAGGTCACCTTACAGATACGGCCGGGGCTGTCGCAGTCATAGCACTTGTCCGCCTTCACCGCACAGGGTGTGGCACAGTGCAGACGCTGCGCATTGAGCGGAGCCGCAATATTTTTCGCCCGCCAAAGCGCCTGATTCAAATCAGCCACGATTTTATTTTTGCCAACCACCAGATAAACGCTCTCAGCGCCAAAAATTGTTCCGGCGACACGGTTGCCGGTGCCGTCAATATTGACCCACTCTCCCGTTTCCGCCATCCCATTGACGCTGGCGATGTAAACCTGAGCGCTTCTGGCAGGCAGCAAGGCCGCGGAAGTCTGCGTCCAATGCCACAGCACACAATTTTTCGCCGCCAGCGCCTGATCCAATCCCATCTGTTTTGTGGTCATCGAGCCGCCAAAAGCGACTGTCTTACCTTGGATTTGCTCTGTCAGGTAAACTGTCGCTGCTTCTTTGTTGGCAAACAGGGAAACCTGATAACCTTTTTTGATCAGATTTTCCCGGGTTGTTTCTAAACTTGCCATTTTCTCTCCTTCTTTCTCAACGCTCAGGATTGCTCATTTTACCTGAGCTTGCTTACCAACCGGCAATGGTGCCGTCGGTTCTGGGTTCCGTACCGCCGCAGAGTACACCGTTTGGCATACGCCAGATGATTTCACCGCGGCCAAAACCGCCGCTGGTTACTTTGGGAATAATCTGATGGCCGCGGTTTTGCAGTTCCTGCTGCACATAAAGCGGCAGGCTCTGCTCCACTTCAATATTCTTTTCACCCGTCCATTGAAAACGCGGCGCATCCAGCGCGTCCTGCGGATTCATGGCAAAATCGATCGTATTGACCATCACCTGTAAATGACCTTGCGGCTGCATGAAGCCGCCCATCACACCAAAAGGCCCCACCGGCTGGCCGTCTTTCATCAAAAACCCAGGGATAATGGTATTGTAAGGCCGCTTACCCGGCGCATAAACATTGTCATGTGCGGTGTCCAGCGAGAAATTATTACCGCGATTGTTCAGAGAAATCCCGGTATGGGGAACTACCACCCCGGAACCGAAGCCGGCGTAGTTGGATTGGATATAGGAAATCAGATTGCCTTCATTGTCTGCCGCGCAGAGGTAAATCGTTCCTCCCGAACGGGGATCGCCGGCGGTTGGCAGCAATGCTTTTTCACCGATCAAGGCGCGGCGGCTGGCGGCATATTCTTCCGAGAGCAATTGTTCAACGCTGACCGTCATATGCTGCGGGTCAGTCACGTATTTTTTGGCATCGGCAAAGGCCAATTTGAGAGCTTCCATCATCAGATGATAGGTTTCGGGATTCTCCCGGTCTGCCAAAGAAAATCCTTTCAGGATATTCAGCGCCATCAAAGCGGTAATACCCTGTCCGTTCGGCGGAATTTCGCAGACATCATAACCGCGGTAATTGATACTGATCGGCTCCACCCATTGCGGCTGATACTGACCCAGATCCTCCAGAGACATTTTACCGCCGGTTTTTTGCGCAAAGGCAACGATTTTTTCGGCCAAAGCGCCGCGATAAAAAGATTCCGCATTGGTTTCGCCAATTTCAGACAGCGTGCGGGCATGGTCCGCTAAACAGGCAATGTCGCCGGGACCGCAGGGCTTCCCGTTCGGTGCGAAAGTAGAAAACCAACCTTCATGCTGCGGTCCCTGCAGATTTTTCAGAAACAATTGGTAAGCGCTCTGCCAGGCTCTGCCTGTGGTAGGCGCCACGGCATAACCTTGCGAGGCATAGCGGACGGCCGGTTTGACGATCTGGCTTAAAGGTAATTTGCCGAAGCGTTTGGCCAGGGCAGCCCAGGCGGCCGGAGCAGCCGGCACATCCACCGCCGGCCAGCCATATTTGGGCATCTCGCTGTAATTGGCTTTCAGCTCCGCCAGGGTCTGTTTCATCACCGACGGGCCGCTGGCATTCAGCCCGTATAACTTGCCTTTGCTCCACAGAATGGCAAAGACATCCGAACCGATGCCGTTGGAGCACGGTTCACATACTGTTTCGGTCGTAGCCGCCGCCAGGGCGGCATCAATGGCATTGCCGCCTTGCATTAATACCTCTAAACCAGCCTGAGCCGCCTGCGGCGTAGAACAAGCGACCATGCCATTTTTGGCGTAAACCACTTGACGCCGGGACGGATAATGGTATAACATAGGATCCATATCTTACACGCTCCTTTTAGGATACTCCAGCAGGGAGATCCCCTTTCTGTTTGCTGAAATATTTCGGCATGCAAAGGAATTTACCTGCTCATCGTGAAAATAATTATCGACTCCAAACTTCGATTGCCGCCAAAGCCCAAACCGGACGGTTTTGCCGACAGCAGCGCGTTTTGAATGGTGCTGCCGAACAAACCACCGTTCAAAGAAAAGGAGAGCTTCCTATATGATCTATCAAACCAGCCTGTCTACTCCTATCGGTGATTTAGTGATTCAAAGCAACGAAACTGCCGTTGTCAGCGTTTCCTTTGCATCGGAAGCTTCTGTCGCTCTCTTTCCGGCCGCTCTGGTGGTCAGCGAGCAAACCATGCCGGCCGTCCTGCAGCAAGCAGTCAAAGAATTGCAGGAATATTTTCAGGGGTCCCGCAAGGAATTCAACCTGCCGCTGTCGATGGCCGGTACTGAATTTCAGATGAAAGCCTGGCAAGCTTTGCAGACCATCCCTTACGGTGAGGTGCGTTCCTACCAACAGCAAGCGGAAACGATCGGCAATCGTAAGGCAAGCCGTGCCATCGGCGGCGCCAATCATCACAACCGGATCAGCATCATCGTGCCTTGCCACAGAGTGATCGGTAAAAACAACAAACTGGTCGGCTTTGGCGGCGGCCTTGAACGCAAACAGTGGCTCCTGGATCACGAATTAAAATGGAAATAGGCCGACAAAAAACGAGAGAACGAAAACGTCCTCTCATTTTTTTTTATGAACTTGCTTTTGCCTTTTCTGTTTCCAGTCTGTGTTCGTTGGCTTGATACAATTCCTCGGTCGCCAGGGCGATTTTGGTCAGGGAAAAACGGCAGTTTTCCGGATAAACATAAAAAGTGTCTTCACTGGTGTTGAGATCCACACAATCGCCGAATTTACCGAGATACTCATATTCAATATGCACAGAATAGGTCGTATTGACCGGCTGCTCTATCCGATAGGGTTCGCCTTGATAAACACCTTCCAAGCGGAAGCCGTTCATATTATGCGTGAAGGTCGCCTGACCAAGCGGTATAAACCGTTTGGCATTCGGCAGGGAATTGACATGCGCCTGGGCGGAGAAAAAATAAGTCCCGTTCTCCACTTCTTTGCGCACCTGCAGACGTTCCCACTCATACCAGTCGGGGATATGGGAAAACTCAGTCTCGCCTTGATCGGCCTGCAACTCACCGAGTTCGGACATCGTCCAGCTCTTTTGACAGGCTTCACACCAGATCTTCGTACCTTTGGAGGTCATCTGATATTCTTTCCCGCAATGTGGACATTGATAGAGCACCTTATGCAGGTTGTGCGCCCGATTGGGATCGCTGACCCGGATCCCCTTCGCTTTCTGCCAGGCGAATTCATCGTAGACAAAAGCTTCTCGGATGATTCGATTGATTTCATCCACCGAAAGCTTGTTGATTTCTTCCACTGAAAGGATCTGCGTCATCTCGGCTTCCAGATTGCGAATGCCGCGATCCCGCGGATCCCAAAACGGTTTTAAAATATGATCGCCATGAATGATCAGCGTCACCAGCGGGACCCGAAAAATCTTCACCATTTTGCCGAGCGACTCCGGCAGTACCGCCGTCGTGCCGCAAAGAGAGTAGCGTGCTTCCGGGTAGAGGACAACCGTATGACCACCCAGGAGAATGCGGCGAAGCTGCCGCACCAAAACAATATCGCTGGTGAATTTGCGCTTACAAAGACAACCCGCCCAGCGCATCAGCCATTCCCGGCCGATAAAGCCGTCGATCGCCACCACATTATTGCTGCGCTGAGGAAAGGTTGCGATGGTCGTGATTAAAAAATCATTAAAACTATTGTGATTGACGAGCAAAAGGTAGGGCGGTTTCAGGTCTGCCATATTTACTCTTTGGACCTTTACTTTTTGCAGTTTGAAGAAGAAATAGCTGAAACCCCAGGCAATCGGCTGTAAGAAAAATCGCATCGTCAGAGGAGGTTTCGCAAAGTCAAAACGCGGAAATTCAGATTGTTTCATCTTATCTGTCCTGTCCTTTGAATTTTTTTTATTATAACCTGTTTCCTCCTTTCTGTCCATTGCAAATTTCCGAATCGCTCCGCGAATGTGGCAAACCAGAGTTTTCCGTCGGTCTGTCCGTCGCCGCCAGGCACCGTTCCTAAAACAAGCAAATACCGAGGCGGCGGACTGTCACCTCCGCCGTTTCTTTGATACCAAGCCAATCCGTCCGGAACTTTTACCGGATCCCGGCTGCAAAAAACACTCTGACAGCGGTCAATCTTGCTGGCGGGCCCGGCTGTTCCGGCCTGCCAGGCGGTTGCGTAAGCATCTGTTCAGGTTTTTTTTACTTGCCAACCGCCAAAAGCGGCAAGGGCAGGTCGAAGCCGGCTTACCCCTGCCGTTTTGCACTTATTTGGCGTGGCGCAGAACCATGCCGGCTTTTGCACCGGTATGAACGCCGTCGCGCACACTGAGCACCCCGTTCACCCAAACCGCTGCAACGCCGGTGGCATATTGGCGGGGGTTGAGATAATCGGCGGGAGCGCCGACGGTATCCGGATCAAATAAAACCAGATCAGCCCGATAGCCCGGTCGAATCAGGCCGCGGTCCTTCAACTGCAGACGTGCCGCCTGGGCGGAACTCAGCTTGCGGACGCCTTCTTCCAGACTGAATAATTTTTTCTCCCGCACATATTTGCCGAGGATACCGGCAAAGCTGCCGAATGCCCGCGGATGCGGCTTGCCGGGACCGGGTTCGCCGCTGACAGCGCCGGTATCGGATCCGACCATCTGCAAAGGATGGCAAAGAATACGTTCCAGATCTTCTTCGCCGATGGCAAAATAAACGATACTGACGCGTTCACCCTGATTGCGGATGATCAGATCGCAGCAGGTATCCCAGGCATCCCGCCCTTGTTCCGCTGCAATTTCCGCAATCATCTTACCTTCCAGATTGGTATCCGGCGGAAAGCCGGTGATCATAATCTGATCCCAACCTACCCCTTTATAAATACTGATCCAGTCGCCTAAACCATGCTCATTGGTGATGTCGGCCAGCATCCTCGCTTTTTCAGCCGGATCTTGCAGACGTTCCACCATTTTGGCTTTGCCGCCAATGGAAGCCCAGGGTGGCAGTACGGTATCCAGGCCGCAGGCAGCCGCCGTATAAGGATATTGATCGAAGCTGACATCGATGCCTTCTTTGCGGGCAGTTTCGAGCAGCGCCAGGATTTCACTCGATTTGCCCCACATATGTCGCCCCATCGCTTTCAGGTGGGAAATCTGGACTTTGATCCCGGCGCGGCGGCCGATTGCCAGGGCTTCCTGCACGGCTTCGATCACCGTGTCGTTTTCACCGCGGATATGGGTAAAATAGATGCCGTTGTATTTGGCAGCGACCTTGGCCAGTTCCACAATTTCGTCGGTGGCGGCATAGAGGCCGGGAGCATAAATCAAACCGGTGGACAGACCGGCAGCCCCTTCCCGCATTGATTGATGCACCAACTGTTTCATCTGTTCCAACTGCGCTGCATTTGCCGGACCGGCATCATAATTCATCACGATTTGGCGCAGGTTCCCCTGACCCAAAACAAAGACAACATTCTGACTGATCCCACGTTTTTCCAACTCTGCCAGATACTCGGCTGTGCCGGTTCCCATGAAAGGTTCTGTCTGGGGTGACAGGCGCAGCTGCAGCTCCTTTTGCTGCACAGCCATTGCCCTGCTGCGGGGGACGAGCGATCCGCCGCATTGTCCCAACACTTCGGTGGTTACCCCTTGCTGGAGATGGGATTGACCGCGATAATCGGTCAAGAGAGTGGTATCGGAATGCGTATGGATGTCAATAAAACCAGGCGCCAGGGCTTTGCCCTGCGCATCGATTACTGCTTTGGCAGCAACCCCGCTCAAGTCGCCGATTTGCCGAAGCAGGCCGTCTTTGACTGCCACGTCAGCCGGATAGGAAGCGAAACCGGTCCCGTCGATCACACGGGCATTGCGGATCAGTAAATCCAACATCAAGGCGCCTCCCGTCTATTTTTTCAGGAAATCCAGTGCCGTTTGGCTCAGGACTGCCATTCCGATGGCGATACAATCTTCGTCAATGTTAAAATTCGGATGATGCCCCGGGAAACTGCAATTTTTCCCGGCATTTTCCGCGCCGAGGCTGATCATCATACCGGGTGCTGCCTGCGTGAAGTAGCAGAAATCTTCTCCTCCCATGGAAGGACGTTTTTTAATAATGACATTCTCTTTGCCTAAAACGTCAATACAAGCCCGCTGCGCCAGGCTGATCATGGCGGGATCATTGATCACCGAAGGAATTCCTTCCGGAATATCGATTTCGTATGTGCAGCGATACGCGGCGCAAATCCCGGCAACAATGCGTTCAATCTGTCCGGGAACCGCATTTCTGACATTCGGTTCCAAAGTGCGAATCGTTCCGGTCATTTCCACCCGGTCGGCAATCACATTACCGCGATAACCACCCTGAATGGTACCGATCGTAATCACGATGGAATCGAGCGGATCTACTTCCCGGCTGGCAATGCTCTGCAGGGCGGTGATTACCTGAGCAGCTGCGACTATGGCATCCACTGACTTATGCGGATGCGCGCCATGACCGCCGCGGCCTTTGATCACGATCGTCAACCCTTGGGTACCGCCGGAAGAGGCTCCCGGCATCATGGCAACTTTACCGGTCGGCAGATCCTGAGTGCCGACATGCAGGGCGATGACGGCATCCACTTTGGGATTTTCCATGCAGCCCGCTTCAATCATCACTTTGGCGCCACCGGGGCCTTCCTCAGCCGGTTGGAAAAACAGCTTTACCTTGCCCGGAATCTGATCTTTCATTTCAGAAAGCAGTGCCGCTGCGCCCATCAGCATCGCCGTATGACCATCATGACCACAGGCATGCATCCTGCCGGGAATCTCTGAAGCATAGTCTGCCCCGGTCTGTTCGGTAATGGGCAGACAGTCCATGTCGGCACGGATTCCGATGCATTTGTCGCCGGGCAAGCCGCCTTCGATTAAACCGACCACGGCGGTGGTCCCGATTCGGGTATAGGGGATTCCCAATTCATCCAGGAAATGCATCACCGTTGCCGAGGTTTCAAATTCTTGCCAACCCGGTTCCGGATGACGATGGAATTGCCGGCGAAAACCGATAAATTTGTCTTGCATTGCCCGGGCACGCTGATATAACTCATTCATAGCTGGCAGCCTCCTCAATCTTCATTTTCTGCTGCTCTATTTCGTGCCGCCGCCGCAGCTTTCCTTTTTCGAAATATTACATTTTCTCAATTTGCAGGTATTTCTTCTGCTCTTACAGAATTTTAATTGAAGCAGCCGGTTTCTGCGGGAAGAGCAGAAACAAATAAAACTGCACGATGGGAGTGACAGAAATGGCAATCAGCTTTCGGAACTATAAGCTTTTACAGGATTTTGAGCCGGTGAATCAATTCTTACGTGACGTATACAGTTATCCGGATAGCAGTCCTGTCACACAACCTTCTTTTGAATATGCGCATACCCACCCTGCCTTCAACCACCGTCTGGCCCATCGCTTTGGTCTGTGGGAAGATAACGGTCAATTGGTGGCTCTGGTTTGTTTTGAAAGTGACATCGGGGAAGCCATGTTCAGCGTGAAACCAGCCTATGAACAATTGCTGCCTGATTTGCTGCAATATGCGGAACTGGAATTGGCTGCCGGCAGCGAAGGAGAACATTCCCTGGATATCTATCTAACCAGTCCGCAAACCGCTCTGATCAATCTGCTGCAGGTCAGCGGTTATCAGAAGGTCTTCAGCGAGGCGGTGCGCGTCTTTTCTTACAAACGCGATTTCCCTATGGTCAGTCTGCCGGCGGGCTACACCGCTGTCTCGCTGGAAGAGGAAAATGACCTTTATAAAATTGATGTCTGTATGTGGAAAGGCTTCAATCATCCCGGCGAACCGGATGATAATTTGGACCGGCGGCGCATTATGCAAACCGGACCCCATTTCCGGCCGGATTTAACCACGATTGTCAAAGCCCCTGACGGTGACTATGCCTGTTATGCGGGTATGTGGCTGGAAGAACAAAACCGCTTCGCTTATCTGGAACCTTTATGCACCGTTCCGGCCTACCGCCGGCTGGGTTTGGCAGCTTATGCCTTAGTCAATGCCATGCAAAAAACGAGACGCCTGGGTGCTAAGTATTGTTACGGCGGATCCGCCAGCTTTTATAAATCAATCGGATTTGAAGAGATCTGTCAAAGAGAAACCTGGAGACGCAAATGGTAAATCCGCCCGAAACCACACCGTGCAGTCCTGCGTCGCTTTCTATGGCTGCGCTGTTGTTTTACGCATTCTTTACATTACATCGCTTTTGGATTTAACATTTTTATAATAAACTCGCATCAGTGAAAGAAAAAAAAAGACAAAGGAGAAGAATAAAAATGAAACGAAAATTCACCGGTCTGCTGCTGCTGCTTCTGGTCCTGGCTCTGTTTGCAGGATGCAATCAGACACCTCAAAAAGAAGGATTTACGAACACGAAAGCAATTACTGTGGTCACGCGGGAAGAAGGTTCCGGCACCCGCGGCGCTTTTATTGAACTGATGGGTGTGGAACAAAAAGATGACAAGGGTGTCAAGGTGGATCGTACCACGGAGGAAGCTGTCTCCACCAATAATACCTCCGTCATGCTGACGACCGTAGCCGGCAATCCCTATGCGATTGGTTATGTTTCCCTGGGTTCCCTGAACGACAGTGTAAAAGCGCTTGCGATTGACGGCACGCAAGCCAGCGTAGCGAACATTAAAAACGGCACCTACAAAGTTTCCCGTCCTTTCCTGCTGGTCACCAAAGGTGAACTCGACGGTCTCTCCCAGGATTTTGTTGATTTCATTCTCAGTGCCGAAGGCAAAGTCGTGATTGAAAAAGCCGGTTATATTGCCAATGATGATACCAAAGCCTATGGCGGCGTCAAGCAAAGCGGTAAAATCATCGTTGCCGGCTCCTCTTCCGTCACTCCGGTGATGGAGAAATTGAAGGAAGCTTACCTTGTCCTGCAGCCGAATGTAACCATTGAAATCCAGCAAAGCGATTCCACCACCGGTATTACCAACACGGATGCCGGAACCTGTCAGATTGGCATGTCTTCCCGTGAATTAAAAGAAAGCGAAACCGCCAAGGGCCTGACCGGAACCAGACTCGCCATGGATGGCATTGCGATCATCGTCAATAACGAAAATCCCCTGACCGCCCTGAGCAGTGAGCAAGTGAAGGACATCTTTATCGGCGCCACAAAGGTTTGGAAAGATGTCATCGTCAAATAAGCTAAAAAGCTAAAAAGCTAAAAAGCCAATTAGC
>JAJFTT010000043.1 GCA_021372785.1 Negativicutes bacterium
CAGAGAAACACCGGCCGATTGAATGGTATTCAGTTCATTGGAGAGGTCACGGATCGGTGTGAAGAAACGTGTCACGTAAACCATAAAGGCGCTGACCATGCCGACCGTCATGCCGCCCAAATTTTTCACGACAAAAACACCGCCGAAGCCGAGCACGAGCGCAATCCCCAAAGCGCCAATACATTCAACCAGGGGGAAGAAAGCGGCATGCAGGACGCCTGCGATCATATTGGCGTCGAAATTTTCTTGATTGACCTGAGCAAAACGCTGTAAATTTTTATTTTCCCGTGTAAATGACTGCGTAACCTTAATCCCGGAAATGCTCTCCTGCAAATTGGCATTGACATCCGCAATCCGCCGCCGCACCAGAAAATAAGCTTGCCGCATATGTGTTGTAAAATAAACGGTGGTGAAAATAATCAGCGGCAGAGTCAAAAAGCAGATCAGCGCCAGCCGCCAGTTCATCAGCAGCATGATTACCGTGATGGTAATCAGGGTAAAAAGATCATTGATGATGTTGGTTAAGCCCGAAGTAACGAGTTGATTGAGCGCGTCAATATCGTTGGTCAAACGCGACATGATCCGGCCGGCTTGCCACTTGTCATAGAACTTCAGGCCCAGCTCCTGGATTTTCGTAAAGAGGGTTTGCCGAATATCAAAAATGATATCCTGACCCACCTTTGACATCAGATAGGTCTGCCAATAAGTAAAGAACCAGTTGGCCGCATACGCCAACACATAGACGATCACGATTTGGTTGATAACCACTTGATTTTTCGCAACCATACCGTAATCAATGGCATAGCGCAGCAGGGTTGGGGCAATCAGGCTGGTGGCAGAGGTCATCAGCATGCAAAAGATGGAAATCACCATTTTCATGGTATAAGGTTTGACAAAAGAACCCAGGCGGATAAAAAGCTGCGGATCCAGCTCATTGAGAGGCTTTTTATCGTCATCACTGTTCGTTCCGCGCATTCCCATTATAGCTCACCCCCTGACGCTAAGTCCGAAGCGGCAGGCACAATGGTTGGTTGTTCCTGCGGACGCAGTTGCATTTCATAAATCTGATGATAAATCCCTTCCGTATCAAGCAGCAGCTGCTCATGCGTGCCTTCCTGCACGATACGGCCTTTATCCAGGACCACAATTTTATCGGCATTGCGGATGGTAGAAAGGCGCTGGGCAATGATAAAGGTAGTGCAGTTCTCGGTTAACTTGGCAAAAGCCTGCTGAATGGCATGCTCTGTCTCCGTATCGACGCTGGAAGTTGATTCATCCAAAATCAAAACCTTCGCCTGCATCAGCAGCGCTCTGGCGATGGCCATCCGCTGCTTCTGCCCGCCGGAAAGGCCAACCCCGCGTTCCCCCACCACCGTATCATAACCGTCCGGTAAGGTTTGAATGAATTCGTGGATTCTGGCCGCTTTGGCAGCAGAGATAATCTCCTCCAGTGTGGCGTCCGGCTTGCCGTAGGCAATGTTATTCCGCAGGCTGTCGTTAAAGAGGAAGGTTTCCTGCAGCACAATACCAACCTGCCGGCGCAGAGAATCGATCGTGACCTCTTTTAAGTCGTAACCGTCGATACGCACCGTGCCTTTTTGCGGGTCATAAAAGCGGGGGACCAAATTGATGACTGAACTTTTACCGGAACCGGTCGAACCCAAGATCGCAATCGTCTGACCCGGCAGGGCTTCCAAACAGATATCTTCCAGTACAAAGGTGCGATTGTCGTAACTGAAGAAAACATGATCCATCACCACATGGCCTGCTAAAGGCGGCAGCGTGATTGCGCCAGGCGCATCCGCCACATCGCTTTGGGTATCCAGCACCTCAAAAATCCGTTGACCGGAAGCAACCGCACGCTGCACCATGGAAATCAACATGCCAAACTGGCGTATCGGCTGAATCAGCTGCGCTAAAAGCGTGTTGAAAACCGTCCATTCACCTAAAGTAATGCTGCCGCCGATTACTTGCCTGCCGCCATACCAAATCAGAAAGACGGTTCCCATATTGGAAATAAAACTCATCAGAGGGGCGTAAAAGGCTTCCAAACGCACCGAAATCAGATTCTTATCATAATAGTTTTGATTCTCTTTGAGAAATTTCTCAATTTCATAATCTTCCTGTGCAAAGGCTTTGACGACGCGCACCCCGGTAATACTCTCTTGCATGGCGGCCGAGAAGATGCCCATCTGATCCCGTACCATGCGAAAAGTTGGACGCACTTTCACGGCAAATTGCGTGACAGACCAAACCAGAAATGGCATGAAAATCAAGGACATCAGGGTCAGCCGCCAATTTTTGCTGAACAAGAGTCCCAGAGTGTAAATAATGGTCAGCGAAGCGGAGAAAAGATTGATGAAACCCATCCCCATTGCTCTCTGCAGGGTGGCAACGTCGGAAGTCATGCGCGACATTAATTCACCGGTTCTATTCTGATCGAAAAAGCTAAAAGACAATGTCTGTAAATGCTGATATAAACGATTGCGCATATCATAAATCACTTTCTGCGCTGTAAATTCGATATTATAACGTTGCGCAAACGTGATTGCGGTTTTAACGACGGCAACGGCTAAAACCAGCCCGGCGTACAGGGCAATCGATGAGAGATCTCCCGCCGGAATAAAAACGTCGATGATTTTTTCCGTCAGCAGCGGTGAAATCAGGCTCATCAAAGCAATGATATTGACGAGAAGAAAGGCAACCAGATAACGTGCCCAGTATTTCGCCATGAATTCTTTTAATAATCGCGCATAAACATTCATTCCGAAGCTTCCCCCTTTCCATCTGCGCCGAGCTAAGCGCATTTTACCGAATGACCTGCCGATTTGATCTCAACGATTCGAAACCACCCGGCACTGCTGCAACCTAAGATGGGCAGATGAAGCTGAGACTGACAGAGTAAAAACAACGATCCCCTCGTTTATTCATTCACATTCGCAGAAATTATACTTGACAAAGGAGTCTTTGTCAATATGCTTAACATCTAAAACCTTCTGTCAATAGAAATAATTTTCCTCTACACACTGAAAATGTTTAGAAAGACGAATTAAAAGGACTACCATATGTCTTTAAGACATACGACAGCCCCTCGTATTATATAGTAGTAGTTTTGAGACCCACTCCAAGGTCTTTGTGCTACACTGTAAGGGATGCTGTGGATTGGTTTCAGCCCCTACCACACGACGGTTTCAAAAAGGCTCTAACCACAGTCCTTTGCAGTAATGTCGCTATTTCTCATGCAGTCAAGAAGTTGATACACTTAATCTACGCAATGCAGAAATCCGGTGAAGGTTACCGAAGAGCGGCATAATTGCTTTTTGAGCCTTCGCCGACAACTTGTACACCTCAGCTGGCGCAGCGAACCCTTGACAAGCAGAAGCAGCCAAATGCTAGGATGGA
>JAJFTT010000044.1 GCA_021372785.1 Negativicutes bacterium
AGGCATAGACATAGCTGATATGCTCCACTACACTCACCTTAGCCGGAATGATTTTCAATTCTTTGCGGGTTTCTTTGCGCATGACATGCAGGGCACCGCCGCAGATCAGGCAGGTCTGTTCTGCTTCCGGTAGTGTATATACCATGGTTTCCGAAAGAAAAACGTCGGCCCTTCCGCCGGATCGCTGCATAAAAAAGCCCGGCCATTTCTGCCGTTGACGCCGCATCAAGCAAAAGGCGCGCCGGCGGAATCTGGTTCGGGCTTACTTCATTTTGGGCAGGCTTCTCATCTGCCGGCAGTTTGGACTTAATCTGTCAGCAGTTTATTATAATTGATCGTGATCAGAAGAGGATACCCCTGATTGCGATGTTCGGTATCGGCTCTGAAATTTTCTCCCAGAGCAGCGGCAAAACTCGCAGAAGACAGGTCGGCCTCCGTCAGACTTGCTGCCACGCTGCTTATCCAGTTGTTCTCTGCGGAGAGCGTACCGCAAGCGAAAACGCTGCTGTCAGCCCGATAATAGAGGTTGGTCAATGTGGCGGAGAGCTGAACGGCTTCTCCTATTATAGCGCCGGTTACCTGGGCCAAGCTGTAGTAATCAAAGCTGCCATAGATGGGGTCATAAATATCTACGCTGCCGAAAGCGTTGCCGTTGATCAGCTGACCGGCATGATAACAGTTTTCCAGGCGATTGTATTGCAGCAGATAACCGGCAATTCCACCCACGCCGTGTGCATTTTGCGCCGATATTTTACCCAGATTGTAACAATCGATAATCGAGTTTTCAACTTCATCCGAGGTGCCGCGGGTGGAAGCCCGGCCGGAACCGACGATTCCGCCTACAAATGCCTCACAGCTGCTGCTGATGCTGCCGCTGTTGAAGCACCGCTCAATGCTGACCCGTGCGGAAATATCACCGGCAATTCCGGCCATGGCGATTGCGAAACCTTCAACAGTTCCGGTATTGAAGCAATCGGATAGGGTGGAATTGCTGGCACTGCCGGTAATACCGCCGATCCAGGCGCCGAGTTCACGGCTGATGGAGTAAAGTTCTACCGGGGCGCTGCAGCGAATGTTGGCCAGATTGCCGCAACTGTTGATTTGAGTTGCCGCAATACTGCCGGCGATACCGCCGCCAAGCTGGCTGGCGCAAGTTAATTTCCCGTGATAATAACAGGCGGTAATCACTTCGGAAACGGCTTTTCCCACAATTCCACCCACATTTTTCGTCCCCTGAACGTCAGATTGGTAAACGCTGATATTTTCCAGGCTGCCATTGGCAACACTGCCGAACAAACCGGTTTCGTTTTGTTCCGGGGCTGTCTTTAAATGACAAAGGAAAAACCCGTTGCCATTATAATGACCTTTAAAAACAGTGGCGGTTGTTTTAAGACCGGAGTCTCCCGACAGCACGACGCTGTGATTACCGCCAATCGGCAGCCAGACGATGTGATTGAAATCGAAATTTGCAGTCTGAATAAAATAAGTATTGGCATATTCATTTTTGCGTGCCACTTGTTCTGCCAGATAAGCCAATTCAGCCGGGGAGTTGATCCGATAAGGATCATCCGCCGCCCCACGCCCGGCGCTGAATCCTCCGGCGACGCTGCCATCCCAAAGAACAACATTGGCAGTTTCAATAATTTCCGCAACGGAGTGAATGACCGCTTCGGAAGGTGCGCCGGCAGCGCTGCCGGCGGAGAATGCTTGCGCAAGATTGCCGCTTTCCGGATCAACCGGACCACCGGCCCGGAGGTTTTTATGCAGTTCTGTTAATTGAAAGCCAATGCTTTGTGTGGATTTTGGCTGCTCCTGTGTTTGCGCAGGGGCGCTCACTTCAACCGCTTCCCCATCCAGCGATCGATTGAGAAGATCGTTCACTTTTGTACAGGCAGCGCAGCTTAAGCAGACAGCGAGCATCAGAGTGAAAGCCAGGAGTTTGGCAGTTTTTTTCATAATTGTGATCTTCCTTTCTCTATCACAGCAGAGATTAAGATCAATATAGCATAAAAAAGGACCGGAAACAATCGGGAAAGCGAATTTCGTGATTGCAAGATTGCAGCGGAGCACCGGACATGGAAAATTCCGGAATCTGCAGCATACTGCAATTCCGGGACACCATAGGGCGGCAGGAGAAGTTTTGCTTTGATCAGCAGGATTCCGATTTACTTTCGCCGGGCGTTGTTTGTGGCAGACGTGTGTCCGCAGGCAGGTCCTTGCAATTTTTGTTGCGCTGTCTGACGCTTTCGGTAAGAATGAGAGCGCCCACACCGATAGCCGCGAATCCAGCCAGCGTTAACAAGATACTGAAAATCAACATGAACATGCCGTTTTGGGCTTTGAGTTCGATTTCTTTGGAATAAGGTTCCTTCATGAGAAAGCCTCCTCTTGACATTTAAGTGATATCAATAGAATATCATTAGTGGGAAGACAGTCAAGCAGTCCGCAAATAATTTTTTATCGGCTTGACCTTTCCGCCAAATTATGTTATATTATAAGATAAACATGGGGGCGTAATGGTTTCGACGGGGATAGGATTTATCTGGTAAGCGAGCCGTGGACCAGGGCCACGATAAAACTTGGACGACAGATAACTGTCAACAACAATCAATTAATCGCTGCTTAGTAAATAAGTAGCCGTTCGACCAGCCTACCGCCGACGGGGCTGGGCGAGCGTCATTAAGTCGGCTACCCGGCAGGAGATGACCGTATCCTGTTTGGGGAAACACACGGCATAGTGTAGGGCAGATTCGGCGATAGGAAGCTGCCTGAGGCGATAACTCAAATCAATCGCTGCGCTCGGAGAAAGCCTTATAGGTTCATTTTCGGACATGGGTTCGATTCCCATCGCCTCCACCATATAAGAACGTCAGTATTGATACAATGCTGGCGTTTTTATTGTGCACACGGTAACCGCCAGAATGCCTTTTTTCAGGCACTTTGGCGGTTTTACGTTTTCTGCCGTTTGGAGAGTGCTAAGAAAAGCTCCGTCAACGGTGCATATAGGCGGATTACGCCTTGCACTCGGCAAACGGAATCTTTGGGGTGTGCATAGTGTGTGCACTCGGCAAACGGAAATATCAAATTATCTGGTAGAGAGTTACCGTTTGTATAAGTATCGTCTATGTAAATGCAGATTTTAATACAATAGAAAAACCCCTTCGGTGCAAATATGCCGAAAAGGTTTAAAAAAAGGACTTCCACGGGTTTGCCAGTTGATTCGGCACTTCTGTGAAAGCCCTATTTGTTTATTTGTAATTCAGCTTTTCTCAGTTGACTCTAGCAAGCTACCCGGCAAGGATGAGGGGAGGAAAAATTAAAAGTATCAATCCTATGATGCGAGATAATCAAAACACATGAGTATCAAGAACTTTTCTGAATTCCATCTCATATTTATTCATTCTTGCTATAAAATCTATATAATGTTCTGCATGGTTTGGAATTTTCAATCCATGCTTAGTGACACATATGTCGTTCCTCGGTTCCACATTTTCTCCGTAGGTGGAGCCTTTATTCATCCAAAGTTGTAAATCCTCTGTGTTTTCTGCTTCCGGATAAAAATAGAATCCTTTCTTGGCATCAAATCTGAACATATATGCAAGCACCTGTAGATAGTCCCTGTTCCCTATATTATTAATTGGTTTGTACTTAGCATCAGCGATAATACAGATTCCGCTACTTCGGCTGATGAAATCTGGATAAATTAAACCAATATTACCCGCGAATAAACGCTGTGCACCTTTTCCTCCCTTGTTCATGGGATGGTAGAATAGGTCGTCAATGAGTGTATTGATATATTCCTCCCACAACCAAGCACCATCAAATAGAATTCCATATATTTGACGTGTACCAGAACCGATCTGATGCTTTTGATGCTGAAGGATCAATAGGCACAAATGCTGTAACGCCCTATATTCACGGTAATACGCGTGTCTGACAGTGTTCTGTTTATTATCTGCTATAATCTTCCGCTTATCGTAATGCTCATACTCCGGTGTTGCATCCACAACGAGCTTTACTTCATCCTTGATCTTGATAAGGAGGTTGTTCCCATATGGCTTTTTCTTGATGAATTCAATAGTGTGTCGAACCAGTTCCATCAAATAGTTATCATATGAATACTCTCTCTGGTTATATGCTACATTTCCGGTGAAGGGTGTGTTTTGGGTGATGTGACGTTCAATATCAATCGTGCCTTTAATATTGTCATCGTTGTATTCGTTACGAAGGTACATCTTAAAAACACCTTTTCGTGCGGCTTTTTTTAGATAGTACGGAAAAAGGAAAAGAAGCAAATTAAACAATCTGATGTCTTGATTCGCATCGGTTTCTAGGTCAACAATGTTAGGGAAATCAAGAACACGGTCGAGCAGATACTGGAAGAAAAAGTCGTTATCATCCGAGCAGAATCGGGATTCAATTACGAGCCGTTCATTCCCATACCCAAGGAATCCCATTACATTACCAGAGCGATATGAATCATTGACACTCTGAAGAATCATCTGATCTTTTGTTATGTCTTCAGCATCCTTGATAATCTCAGGAAATACGAAGACTCCTTCTCTTTCCAGCTGCTCTAGCGTCTTATCCGCGACCTTACAGGCAATTGTTGTAACTTCGGAGAAGGCTACTTTTCTTATTTGGGAATTATCTTTAATTTTGTACTGCTTCATCAGAACTACCTTCATCCGGCTTCTTGTAGTTGTACGCCTTTGCGAACTTATTCATGATGTCATCTTCATTGTACATTCCCTGAATATATTCCTGCAAAAGCGGATGGAGATAGTCCGTCCAAAGCTGGTCAAAACTCAAAGTCTTGAGCTTCAGGAAATAGGACGCTCCAATCTGATAGTTTTCGTTTAGGTCTTCAATTCCTGCTATCTCTTTGTTCAATGCCGCCATTCGCCTAATTGCTTCTGCTTCTAATTCCTCATTCTCCAATGTGGCAAGCATCTCCACCCGCGCGTCCGCTTTCAATTCAACAAATCTGAACCTTCGACGCATTGCAAAATCGAAGCTATCTACAGATCGGTCAATATCATTCATTGTTCCGATAATATAGAC
>JAJFTT010000045.1 GCA_021372785.1 Negativicutes bacterium
CAATGCAGAAATCCGGTGAAGGTTACCGAAGAGCGGCATAATTGCCTTTTGAGCCTTCGCCGACAACTTGTACACCTCAGCCGGCGCAGCGAACCCTTGACAAGCAGAAGCAGCCAAATGCTAGGCTGGAAAGCTCAAGGGTGGCTGGGTCTGGTAATTTATTGCCTCCGTCGCCCTCGCTGATCTTTCCGCAACATTTGGCTGCTGCTTGTCATAGGGCGGCGGCCTATCCACAGTTTTTTTCATTTTGGGGATTGACTTTTAATAGTTAGTCTTTTGGCTCCGGATAACAATCGCTTATTTGTTGACGGTGACTGTTTTCATATCGATAAAACCGATCGGATACGTTTCCAGACCGCTGAGGCGACGGTTGACGGCACGATAGAGGCAGGGATCCATGATGTAGAGCGCCGCGGCATCCTGCGTCAGCATCATCTGTGCTTCCGCATAAAGCTGTTTGCGCGTACTGACATCGGTGGTAGCGCGGGCTGCGGCAATTATAGCATCATAAGCCGGGTTGTTATAATGGTAAAAATTGCGCTGGAAATCCGAAGCGTAACGTCCTAAAATGGCATCCGGGTCCAATTTGCCGGTCAAACCGATGATGGTTGCTTCATAATTGGCTTGGCTGTAGACTTCATCCAGCCAGGTATTCCATTCAATCGGCACAATTTCCATCGTCACCCCCACGGCAGCCAGCTGCGCCTGGATTAAGAGAGCGGTATCCATATGGAATTTATATTCGGACGGCACTTTGACGGAAAAGTGTAAATTGCTTTCGCCTGCTTCCGCCAGCAGACTGATCGCTTTGGCCGGATCATAGCTGTAATAACCTTCGGTCTCCTTGTTATAATAGGAAGCCATCAGCGGACTGAAGTTGGTGTCCAGTTTCAGTGAACCGGGACCCAACATTTTGATGATCTCCGTCTTGTTGACGGCATAATTGAGTGCCTGCCGCACCTGCAATTTGGCAAAGGCAGGGACATCAAAATTCAAAGCCATCAGCTGCACCATATTCTGCGGTGTTTCCAGGATATTGATCTTAGCCGGATCAACGCTGGCGCACTGATCCAACGTGATGTTCAGAATGTCCACTTCGCCTGTTTGCAAAGCCAAGAAACCGGTTGTGGTGTCGGTGTAAATGCGGAAATCCACCAGATCAAGCGCCGGCAGTTTACCGTAGTAGCTCGTGTTTTTGGCTAAACTCAAACCAACTCCCGGTGTATAGGAAACAAATTTGAAAGGGCCGGCGCCGACGGGCTTCGTTGCCTGCTGCGCCCCGCTGTCTTTCGGAATCACGGCTACCATCAATTTGGACAGGAAACTGACATCGATGCTGCTTAAATGGAAAATGACTGTTTTCGCATCCGGGGTTTCGATGGAAGAAACCAGCTTAAAGGTGGAAGACAAAGCTTCTTTTTGATCCTCAGTTTTACCGGACAGCCGGTCAAAACTGTATTTCACATCGGCTGAGGTCATGGTCTGACCGTTATGAAAGACGACATCCGTGCGCAGGACTACGGTGTAAGTGAGTAAATCGTCGCTGGGCGTGATACTGACGGCTAAATCAGGAATGATTTCACCCTGGGTCGTGGTGGTAATCAAACCGGTAAAGACATTCAGCATGACTTCCTGTGTCCCGGTGGCGGCGGAGCGGTGCGGATCGAGCGAATCAAAATCCTGGGGAATACCGACGACCGCTTTTTCTAAAGACGGAGCAGTCGGTTTTGGGGCGCCGCCATTGCAGGCGGATAAAAGCAGGCTTAAGACGAGCAACAGAAGCAAGCCATATTTTCTTTTCATCAATTTTACCTCCTATTTATTCGAAATTGGCAGAAACATCGTGAGAAGCGGAGGAACTGCTGTGAAAACAAGAAGAAAAGTTCTCCTTACCAACAATTCTCTGTGAAGGTTAAAATATCCTGCTCTGCATCGCGCCTGCTATCTTGGGATATGGCACTGCTTTCTTTATATGGTACTCTCGGGGAGACAAGTTTCATGCGATGACACCGCTGGGAAAATTCTGTGTTTTTAGCGGCTCACCCGGACGGGACGGTGAAACTGTTATAAAAAACCAAGAAGGTGCCGGCTTGCAATTTCGCCGGACGGAGGGGTTGTAGCGTGAAAAGGAACTGTTTGCCTTCTTTTCATCTCTATTTGTGCCCTGAGCATTGCGAAAGGAATGGATGAGCGTGAAAAGGAACTGTTTGCACCCTTTTCATCTCTATTTGTGTCCTGAGCATTGCGAAAGGAATGGATTTTAAACTGGTCTGCTTTGGGTTTTTTTGGATTGGAACATGAAGAGATCTCAGCGGTCGGGTTTTCTCAGTAAATTTTCTTCGTACCGCCAGGCATCCCGGCACATACTGATCAGATCGCGCTTTGCCCGCCACTGCAGTTCCCGTTCCGCTTTGCTGACATCGGCATAAGAAACAGCCAGATCTCCCGGACGGCGTGCCTCTATTTGATAGGCTACTTTGTTCCCCGTTGCTTCTTCAAAGGCGTTCATCAACTGAAAAACCGAAGCGCCTTCTCCTCTGCCTAAATTGTAAATCTGTGTGCCTGCACGCAGATGATCAAGCGCTGCGAGATGCCCTTCCGCCAAGTCCATCACATGGATATAATCGCGGATGCAGGTTCCGTCCGGCGTCTCGTAGTCGCTGCCGAAAATGCGCAGGGCCGGCAGGCGTCCGGCTGCCGCACGGGTAATATTCGGCATCAGATTGTTGGGGAGTCCGTTCGGATTTTCTCCGAGCAGGCCGCTGCTGTGTGCTCCGACCGGATTAAAATAACGTAGCAAAGCGACGGCAAAACCGGGGTTGGCTGCCGCCGTGTCCGTCAGGATTCGCTCGCTGACCACTTTCGTTTCTCCGTAAGGATTGGTAGTTGGCAAAAGAGCCATGTCCTCCCGCAGCGGTGACGGATTCGCACCATAGACGGTTGCCGAGGAACTGAAGACAAATTGCCTGACATCCTGCGCAAGGCAAGCTTCCGCCAAGACAATCGTGCTCAGCAGATTATTGCGATAATAGGCGAGCGGTTGTGACATGGATTCCCCGACCGCTTTCAAACCGGCAAAGTGAATGACCCCGTCCGGTTTTGCTGTCTGAAAAAGTGTCTGCACCGCTTTGGAATCAGTGACATCAATTTGTGCAAAAATAAAATCTTTGCCGCTGATTTTACGGATGGCTTGCAGCACCTCAGGCTGACTGTTGCTGAAATTATCGGCGATGATCACCTGATGACCCGCCTGCAGCAAGGCGACGCAGGTGTGCGAGCCAATGTAACCGGCACCGCCGCTGACCATAACTTTCATCGAGACACCTCCTTTTGCATCTTCCGGGTAATAAAGTGCGGAACACTGCAGGCCAAAGCAGATCGCTCCGGCTGCGGCCGTTTTTCGGTGGCCGGTTTTCTTTCTCCCGTTGATCCGGGAGCAAATTCAGGAGCAATGCCGCAATTCTCATTCTTAACCCAAACGGCTGCCGTTGGGAACCGGTTTTTCGGGGCAGGCTAAGACCGGCGTGATGCCGTCGGCATAGCCGATATCGAACAGCATGCCTTCCGAGCGCTCGCCCGCCATTTTGCGCGGCGCCAAGTTTACCACGAACAAAGCCTGCCGGCCGACAATTTCCTGAGGATTGCTGCGCTCGCCTTTCATGCCGGAAAGAATCGTGCGTGTGAAATCCCCGAAATCAACGGTGAGTTTCAGCAGTTTAGCGGAGCGGGCGACATCTTCTACTTGCAGAATCGTGCCGACACGGATGTCCACCTGTTCCAGGATATCGATCGTAATCGTCGGTTTAATGGGTGCGCTCATCGTTAAAAACCTCCTTTGTTCTGACGGATCCCGGTGTTATTTTCTGATAGCAGAGTTGGGAATCTGCAAAAAATTCCGGTTAGAGACCGGCGAGCAGGCGGGGTGTGCGTCTCTCCACCTCATAGCTGATGCGTTCCGCATCGAGACTAGTGAATTGTCCTTGTTCCATGAGAATTGCGCCGTCGACCATGACCAGCGCAACATCGGCCGGCTGCGTCTGCTGGATTACGGCGGCAAGCGGGTCGTTGAGCGGGTGGAAATGCGGAGAATCGGTGCTGACCGCGATCAGATCGGCGGCAGCCCCGGCTTCTAATCTGCCGAGTACAGTCGTTTCATCGCCGAAGATTGCCTGTGCCGGCGTGGCGGTGACCAGCTGTAAAACAGCCAAATCGCTTAAAATACCCGGCTCTTTGTAGAGACTGCCGGAGAGTAAGGAAGCAAGGCGCATTTCTTTCCAGAGATTGAGGGCATTGCCGCTGCCGGACCCGTCGGTACCGAGGGCTACCTGCACGCCGGCTTGCAGCAGAGCGGGGATGTCCGGCATTCCGGCAGCCAAACGCAGGTTGCTGGTGGGGCAGGGTACGGCCAGAGTTTGGCTTTCACTGAGCAGCCGGCGGTCTTCCGGGTTAAGATGCAGGCAATGCGCGGCCAGATTGCCCGGCCCCAATAAACCCAGGGCGGCAAAGCGCTGCAGCGGCCGCTGACCATAGAGGCGGAGATCGTCCTCTACTTCTTTGGCGGTTTCATGCAGGTGCGTATGCACGCGGTAGCCGTTTTCTTTCAGCCAGGCAGCGCCTTCCGCCAATTGTTCCGGCGGATAGAGATAACCGCTGTGCACGGTGGCATAAACCTTCATGCGGCCGTCCGCCCGGTTGTGATAGTCTCGGTAGTTGGCTGCAAAACTGCGGAAGAGCGTTTTACAGGCGGGCGGGTTGAATTCGGTTTGGAAGATGGCATGTCCGGTCGCTGCCCGCATCCCGCTTTGCTCGATGACCTGCATGCCGGAAACCGGCATCAGCGGCATATCAGCGACCGCCGTGATGCCGCTGCGCAGCATTTCCAGCAATCCCTGCGCCGTTCCCCAGGCGCAGTCTGCTTCGGTCAGACGCGCTTCGGCCGGGAAGATTTTCGTAAAAAGCCAATCCTGCAGATTGAGACCGCTGCCGTAATTGCGAAAATAAACCATATAAGCATGACAGTGGCTGTTGACGAGACCGGGTAAGAGGACGAGGCGGCTGCCGTCGAGCGTACGTTCCGCCTGAAAAAAAGCGGCTTTGTTCTCGCCGTGCGGTCGAATGAAAGCAATGCGTTTGTCCTCGACCGCCAGATCCTGATGCGTCAGGACCGGAAAATCACTGCGGGCTGTGAGGATTGTCGTATCGCGGATGAGAAGTTTCACGTCAATTCCCCCTTAAAGCCGTTCCATCAGACGGCTGACAAAATTGCAGAAACGCTCTTCCGCCAGTTGCGCGGTCTGATTGACTTCATCGCCGCTCAACGGCTGATTGAGCATGCCGGCAGCCATGTTGGTAATGCAGGAAATCCCGAGAACTTTCAGGCCGGCGTGCCGTGCGGCGATCACTTCCGGTACGGTTGACATGCCGACGGCATCGGCTCCCATGCCGCGCAGGGCAAGAATTTCCGCCGGCGTTTCAAAATGAGGTCCCGGCGTAAAAACATAGACCCCTTCCTGCAGGGCAAAATCCTGTTCGCGGGCGACGGCATGCGCTAATTCCCGCCACTCCTTGTCAAAAGTGAAGCTCATGTCAAAGAAGCGGGAACCCAGTTCCGGCATGTTTCCCCCCCGCAAAGGAGAAGGACAGAAGAGCGTAATGATATCGCTCAGCAGCATCAAATCGCCCGGGTGGAAGCGTCGGTTGATCCCTCCGGCCGCATTGGAGACGAGCAGACGGGAAATGCCTAAGGCGGCAAAAACTTGCACGGGAAAAATGCAGGCCGAAATATCGTGTCCCTCATAATAATGAAAACGTCCCTGCATCACAAGGACGCGCTTGCCGCCCAGCCTGCCGTAAACCAGACGGCCGCGATGACCCGGCGCTGTGGCAGCGGCGAAACCGGGAATGGCCTGATAGTCCAGAGAAAGCGGATCTTCAATCCGATCGGCCAGCGGTCCCAGCCCGGAACCCAGAATCAGGGCGATTTCCGGCAGATCAGGTAACTTTTCTTGCAAAAAGCGAACGGTAGTTTGGATTTTTTCATAACGGCGAGACATGGCATACCTCCTGTTGAATGAATTCATCTTCGGCCAAAATAGCGGCGCCAATCAGACCGGCATCATTGCCGAGTGTCGCCGCCACGATTTTTGTTTGCTGAATCCAGCGGTAAGCATAGACTTCCCGCCGCAGCGCAGCCTGCAGATAAGGGATAAAGAGATCGCAGCGGGCGCTTAAGCCGCCGCCGATCGCCAGAACTTCCGGTTGGAAGAGATTGACGATATTGACAATCCCGACAGCCAGCATTTTCAGGTACTCCGCCAGGATGCTGTGCGCTGCCGCGTCGCCCCGGTCATAGGCACGAAAGACAGCACGGCAATCACCCAGACCGCCGGTGGCGTCGGCTGCCTGCCAAAGCAGGGAAGCGGGGTAGTCCGGCAGCATCGTCTTGGCCAGCCGCAGCAGACCGGTTGCGGAGGAATAAGCTTCCCAACAGCCCCTGCGGCCGCAGCTGCACTCTGCGCCGCCGGCGGCAATGACATGATGTCCCAATTCACCGCCCGCTCCGTTGAAACCGACCAGCAGCTTGCCGTCGGCGATTACGCCGCCGCCCACGCCGGTGCCTAAGGTAATTACGACCGAGTGACGGCAGCCGCGGGTGGAACCGACCGCTGCTTCGCCCAGGGCGGCCGCGTTGGCATCATTGGCCAAATAAACCGGCAACCCCAGCTGCTGTGCCAGCGCGTCCGTGATGGGAGCGTTCTGGAAATGCAGATTGCTGGTGTAAACAATGATGCCGTGTTGCACGTCAATCACGCCGGGCGAGCCGATACCGGCATAAGCAACCTGTTCGATGCCGATTTGCTGCCGCTGCAGCAGCTGCCGGCAGAGCTGCGCCATTTCCGCCGCCACGCCCGGATAACCTTGCTGCCAGGGGGTTGGCAGCAGGATCTTTTCGATGATGCCGCTGCGTCCGGCTTTGATTTGATCGATGTCCAGCAAAGCCGCAACCAGATTGGTACCTCCCAAATCAATACCCAAACGGTATTTCTTCATCTTGCCACTTCCTATTCCGCTTTGCTGAAGATGCGGTTACAGTTTAAAAAATAGGGAAAATATATACCGCAGAGAGAAGACAGCGGCAGTACTTCCGGTTTGATGCCAATACCCAGCCTGGTCCGCATAAAAGTGCGGCGCTCCTGGATGCGCTGCCAGGTCAGGGGATATTCTGCGGCGAGCGCGCGGCGCAGATCTGTTCCCGCCAAAACAAGTCCGTCTTCCATGATGGCGGAATAGACCGGTTTTGCGTGGGAGGCGATGACATCGCTTTGCAGATAGGCGCCCTCCGCTAAAGTAAGAGTCGAACCAGCCGCCGCCTCGGAATTGATCCATTCGTCGGCGCCGATATGATGGCCGGGATTTAGGCTGACGCCAAAGCGCCTGCTGCCGATGCGGCAGAAGATGCTCTCATACAGCTCTCCGCCGCTCACTCCGATCCCCACTGTCTCATACCAGGCTGCCATGGCCGCCCAAAAAGGCCGGTAGAATTGCTCGGTCACTTTTTTCAAGTTCGTCGGCAGGCTCGCCTCGTCATAGGCGGCAATGCCGGCGCGTGAAACCAGAGCGCCGCGCAGCGCCCGGCAGATACAAACCGGATCACCCAATTGCAGCGTCTGTTCATTGGGTGAACGCAAGCCGTTCGCCACATGTTGCGCGCCGAAGTTGATCATGGGGAAAGCAGAAATCGGCAGCGCATCCATAGCGGCGAGCGAGCTCAGTTCGAGTTCACTGATCCCGGGTTTTAAGAATTTTAGCATGCGGATCACGCTCTGGGCGGTGCGTTCGGCAATTTGCTCATAAATCGCCACTTCTTTGGCGCTGCAAAGACGCAGGCGGAGGCCGTCCGGCAAACCGGTCAGGCTGGCGGTGAAATTCCACACCTGAGCGCGCGGGGTCAGCCGGTAAATCTCTTCCAGCAGGTAAGCCGGCAGATCGGTCTGATGTTCCGCGTCTTTTACTTCATGCGTCAGAAAATACTTATAACCGATCAGACCCAGCCGGCTGTTCTTGCCGATCCCCGCCCGGCGCAGGTGACGCGCCAACGGTTTTGTCTTTTGCCGCGGCTGCCCCTGCAGGCTGAAAGTCTGATGTAAAATCCGCCGGGTTTGCACCGGCAGCCGGCTGCTGTGCCCCCAGCCTTCATTGCCCACCAGCAGCGTGCGGGCTCCGTCTGTGTCAAGAATCAACAGGGCTTCTTCAAAGCGCGGATCATGACCGATTAAATAGTCCATGTTGGCAAAGTGCTCCCGGTCGGCGTAAACGAGCAGATGGGTCAGACCGGCGCTCTGCATGCGTTCCTGCAGCAGGCTCAGGCGGCTCAGATAATCCTCCGTCTGCAACTGCGGCAGAGCCGTAAAGACGGGAGTCAGATAAAAAGGATCGCAGGAGATGATTTTGACCTCTGAAGTCATAACATCGGTTCCTTTCTAGGTTGTTCCGCACAGAAGCGGGTGCTTACCGGGCGGTCGGAAACAAATGGAAGGCCATCTTCTTTTCACCCACCACTTCGTCGTTGTCGTTGATGACATAGGGTTTGGTTAAGCTGAGCATCCGCTGCCGGCCGGCTTCGTTTTCGTAACCCAACTGACGGAATATTTCATTGATGATCAGCGGCCAGCAAACTTCCGTACCGTCCTCACACTTAAAAGCGATACCCAGGCGCTGCTTTCTCATCCCGATGGTATAGACGCCTTCAGCGCCGCCTTTGGCGACCAGATTGTCATCCATATTATTCAAAGAACAGATATAATTGCTGCCCGTGACCATCCGGTAATAGCGATTCATATTGTGCCCCATCCGGTCGGCCGCTTCCGCCCAGAGCGGATCGCGGATCCGGTCGGGACAAGCCATCTTCATTGCGCCCAATGCCATATTGCATAGCGGCACCGCAAACACGGGAACACCGCAGCCGTCCACCCCGATGCCGATCTGCTCCGGCGCCAGTTCGGTAAAATAACTGATGCAGCGCAGAATTTCCTGCTGCGCCGGATGTTCCGGCTGCCAGTAGCCTTCGATCGGAACGCCGAGATAGCGGGAAATTGCCAGGGCGGCGCAGTGCTTTCCGGAGCAGTTGTGGTAGATTTTTCGCTTTGGCAAACCGGCGCAGATCAATTCAGTGCGGCGCGGCAGGTAGCCGGGATAGGTCGGTTTCATGCAAAGATCCTCTTCCTTGCAGCCGATTTTACGCAAGATCGACTCGATGGCGGCAACATGGAAAGGTTCGCCCAAATGAGAGCCCGCCATCACCGTGGTTTCTTCCGGTGTCAGGCCGAACAAACGGTCTATGCCATGGGCTAAAACCGGCAGCGCCTGGAGGGGCTTGGAAGCGGAACGGTAAAATACCACTTGATTCGGGTCGCCGGCCGAAGCGATTACCTCACCCCGGTCATTGACGACAACAATAAAACCGCGGTGGACATTTTCCAAAATACCGCCGCGATAATCCTCAACCAATCTGACAGAAGACATCGAAAGCTCCTCCTCGATTATAAAATGATCAAAGAATCCTTCTCTTATTACGCCCCGGAGACGGTGAAACCCTTCTTGTTTTTTCGCGCTTCCGGGCTGCCAAAACGAGAGAAACCAGAAAAAGCAGGAGATGAAAGAGAGCGGCACGAAAAGTAACAGACAGACCGATGCGCGTTATCAGGAAAGGAATGGTTCGCATGACAAATAACCGTCAGCATACAATCATCATTGCTCTGCTTTGTCTATTCGTCTTGCTTGTTTTTTCTGCCTGCGGCAAAGTGAAAGAAGCAGAAAAAACAGCGGATCCCCTGCCGCAGCTTCCCGCAGCGGGTTCGGCGGAAACACTGCCGATTGAATTATTCGATTGGATCAACCGGCCCTTTGCTGATTTTAAAACACTGTATGGCGAACCGGAGCAAACGGTGAATTCAGAAATGACCGGACTGCCGCTCGCGCAATATGCGGATTTAGAAGTGAATCTCTCGGTTAAAAACGCCTTGCTCGTGATCAGCGGTTTCAGCTTGCTGGCCGAAAAGCAAACGGATCCGGCCAAATACAGCATCAAGGGAGTCACCTTTGCTTTTAGTAATCGCCAGGTATTGGACAAACTGGGGCTGCCCGTGAATGGCGGACGCAGCTATTTGTGCTACTCCGAAGATTATGCACTGTGGTGGAAATATGATTTTGGCGCGGATGATCAGCTGCAGAGGATGGGACTTTTCTATGGCGCCGATCAAAAAGACCGCACCTTTGTCGAGTGGCGCAAGTAATGGAACAACAGCGATGTACGCTCTGTCCCCGTCAGTGCGGTGTGATGAGACAGGAACACGGGGAATCCAAAGGCTATTGCGGTCTGCCGTGGCTGCCCGGTGTTTGCCGGGCCGCCCTGCATTTTGGTGAGGAACCCAATCTCAGCGGTCAATCTGGTTCGGGAGCCGTCTTTTTCAGCGGCTGTGTGCTGCGCTGCAGCTACTGCCAAAATTATCGGATCAGCCGCCGCAGCTGCGGTAAAGCAGTGAATGCCGCCCAGCTGGCCGCTATCTTTCAGGAACTGCAGGCAGCGGGAGCGCATAATATCAATTTAGTCAGCCCGACGCCTTATGTGCCGCTGATTGTGCAGGCGCTGCGTTTGCAGCCGCTCCGGATTCCGGTTGTCTATAACAGCAGCGGCTATGAACGGGTGGAAACGTTACGCCAGCTGGAGGGTTTGGTGGATATTTATTTGCCGGATTATAAATATCATCAGGCGGATTTGGCGCTGCAGTATTCAGGCGCCGCCGATTATCCGCAGAAAGCGCAGGCGGCGATTCTGGAAATGTACCGTCAGGTGGGGCTGCCGCAGCATGATCCGGATGGGATGATGCAGAGCGGTTTGATGATCCGGCATTTGATTTTACCCGGACATACCAAAAATTCGATTGCCGCCTTGCAATGGCTGGCGGAAGCGCTGCCCAAAGGAGTTTATATCAGTCTGATGGCGCAATATTGTCCGCCGGCCGGACTGACGCTGCCTGCAGAATTACAGCGGCGTATTACCAGGCGGGAATATACTAAGGTGGCCAACGCGCTGTTGGAATTGGGGTTGGAGAATGGGTTCTTTCAAAAGCGCAGCGCCGCCAGTGAGGAATATCTACCGGATTGGAATTGGCTGTAAAGGAGACGGCAGCGTATGCTTCAGCCAATTTGCTGCGCGGCGGCTGTTGCGGCCGGTCTGTGCCTGCGCATTAAAAAAGCACGTTGAATGCTTAACGTTTCAGCGTGCTCCGGTTTTTTCATCGGCTTATCGAGTAATCCGTAAAACCCCTTGCTTTCGCTATGGGGAGTGTCAAGTCTCGTCCATCCCGTCGCCGGTCAGATCGGGTTGCCTGGTCGTCCCTTTTTCCCAAATGACCAGAGAATTTCTGCCGGTATGCTTGGCTTGGTAGAGGGCATCATCCGCGTAATTGACCAGCATCATATAGTTTTCAGCCTGCGTTTCCAGCAATCCGGCACAACCTGCGCTTAACGTAATGATACCATAGGGCGACTTGGGGTGGCTGATTTTCAGAGCCGCCGTTTGCAGGATCAGTTGCCTGCCCAGGCGTTCGATCGCTTCTTTCGTATGCAGAGTGTCAATGGCTACAAATTCTTCGCCGCCATAGCGCGCTAAGAAAATAGAATTTTCTTTGGCAAATTGATGAAAGATAATACCGAGTGATTCCAGGCAGCTGTCGCCCTGCACGTGCCCGAACGTATCGTTATAGGCTTTGAAGTAGTCGACATCCATCATCAGCACATAGAAATTTCTGGGTGAGGAGTGAAATTCACGAAAAGTTTGTTCGATGATGTGGTTGAATTTACGGCGGTTGGGCAGATTGGTTTGCACATCCGTATCTCTTTGCTGTTCCAGCAGTGCTTGCCGGTCAATGCTCTTTAAGCGCAGATTGACCACAAAATAGGTCAGAATCAAACCGATACAGAAACTGGCCAAACCGTTAATCGTATCTGAAACGGCAAGGTCCAAAGGTTTCCATAGAAAACATAATTTACAAAAACCCAATGTTACGATCAGACTGAAGACGGCCGCTTCTCCGGGGGGAATTAAGAAAAGAATAGGCAGCGCAATTTGAAAGACGAAAAAGGTACTGGCTGCGGAGCTGCTGTTGTTAATCACGCTGATATAATAGGAAAAAAGATAAATCATGATCATAAAAGCATACAGAGCGAAACCGGAGTACTGCGGCTTTTTTCTGATGACTGCGTGGGCAAACAAGGCAAAAGACCAAAAAATAAAATTGAAAATAAAATAACTGCTGCGCAGATTGGTCAGATAGACGACCCTTAGGGTAGAAAAAAACATTAAGAGGGCAAGGAGACCGGCAGCCGCGCTGACTTTACACAGAGAGTCCGCATTTTCCTGCCGGATCGTCTTTTTGTTCTTTTGAAAAAAGAATTTGTTGTAATCTCCATAATACCAAGAGGTGAGTTGAGTTTTTAAATTCATTGCAGAATCCTCCCTGGCAGCGGATCTATCAATTGTAAAATAATATAATATATCATAAATGTATCTGTAATATTTTGATAAATTATAACATCATTTGTCAGAAAGCGCAAGCTTGTTTTCTTATCCGCAGAAAAGAAAAACCAGATCAGGCAGCCGCATGCGCCGATTGGGAAACCGCTCAAATTATTTCGCAGGCAGGAATTCCGCGGCTGCCTGTGGAAAAAAGTACTGTTTGCCGGAACTGTCTTAGGATCCAAAAAAAACGCATTCAGAAACGGGGCGCGGCATGAAACATGTTTTTATCGTAAATCCCAAGGCAGGACACAGACGGAATTTTACCGCTTTTGTCGGAGAAGTCGAAACATTGATGCGGCGGTTGCAATTGGATTATGAGATTCTTTTCACCCAGTATGCCGGTCATGCCGTTGGTTTGGTGCGGGAACGACTGACCGGCGGCAGTGAGAGCATACGTTTTTATGCCTGCGGCGGTGACGGCACCATGAACGAGGTGCTGCACGGCGCCATGGGTCAGGAAAACTGGGAGATGACGGTAGTCCCGCTGGGCTCCGGCAATGATTTTCTCAAGTGTTTTGGCAAGGTCGGGGACTTTCTCAATCTCGAGGCGTTGGTCAAAGGTCGGGCTGTGCTGGTGGATGTGATCAAGGCGAATGAGCATTACGCTTTGAATCTGCTGAATGTGGGGCTTGATGCGGAATCCGCTTATTTTAAAACGAAATTTCAATACCTGCCGGGGGTCAGCGGGCCGATGGCTTATAACTTGGCGCTGGCTTTTTGTTTCTTTCACCGCTATGGCGTGGAGATGACCATCGAATTGGATGGCATCAGGCAGCCGGATCAGAAATTCATCCTGGCCGCCTTCGGCAACGGCACGACCTATGGCAGCGGTTATCAGGCAACCCCTTTGGCGATACCGACAGACGGCATGCTGGATGCCTGCTTTTTTCGCTATGCCGGCAGGATGACCATACTGAAATATATTCCTTTTTATCAACGCGGCGAGCATATCGGGCAGCCGGGTTTGCAGGAGATTCTTTATTACGGCAAGCATCGCCGCGTCCGCATCGTCGGCCGGCGGCCCCTGCATGTTTGCATTGACGGTGAGTTTTTCAGTGCGGAAACGGTCGATATGACCATGCTGCCTGAAAAGGTTGCTTTTGTGATACCGTTTGGTCTGCAGCCGCTTTGGCTCGCGACATAGCGTTCCGCGAAAACCGAATCGCTGTTTGATTTGGTTTCGTGATCAATCAAGTGAATCAGAAAGGATGAACCTGACAGATGAAAAAAGAGTATGCCCAACGCCTGCTGGCGCACCTGGATGCCTCTCCTACCCCGTTTCAATCGGTCATCGCTTTAAAGAAAATGCTGCAGACTGCGGGGGCGGTGGAATTACAGGAACGTCAACCCTGGCAATTGCAGCAAAAACAGCTCTATTACTTTGTCAAAGACGGCACGCAGCTGGTCGCCTTCCGTCTGGGCGGCAAAGAGCTTGCTGCCCATGGCTTCCGGATCGGCGCAGCGCATCATGATTCGCCGGCATTGAAAATCAAACCGGTTGGCAGCATCATCGAGCAAAATGTGGAACGTTTGATGATCGAAATCTATGGCGGGCCGATCATTCGCGGTTGGTTTGACCGTCCGCTTGGCTTAGCCGGACGAATCTGTGTCAAAACAGCGGCGGGTATTGAGAACGTTTCCGTACAAATCAATCAGCCGATTTTGATTATTCCCAGCGCCGCTATCCATTTGGTTCGTGATGTCAACGAAAATGCCAAAGTCAGCGCTCAAACGGAACTTTGCCCTTTCTTCGCTTTGAATGAAGGCAAAGAAAAACAATTCATGAATTGGTTGGCGGCAGCATCCGGCGTCCGGACGGAGGATATTTTAAGTTTTGAATTGCAGCCGATCGATATCCAGCCCGCCTGTTTTGTGGGTCAGAAGGAGGAATGGATTTCCGCGCCTCACCTGGATGATGTGGCTATGGTGTATGCGGCTTTTTGCGGTTTATTGGAAGCGGTTGCCGCAGACAGTGAGCAGAATACGATCGCGGTCGCGTATGACCACGAAGAAATCGGCTCCAATTCCACCCGCGGTGCCCGCAGCAACAGCCTGATGATGGCAATCGACCGTATCTGTGAGAAATTGAAGCTCAGCGTGGAAGATAAATATCGGGCGATGTCGGCCAGCCTATTATTCTCTGCCGATATGGCGCATGCGGTGCATCCGGGTTACGCCGCTAAAAGCGACTTGAATCACCCGGTCTACCTGAACCAAGGTCCCGTCCTTAAACTGGCCAACTTCCAATCTTATGCCACTTCCAGCCGCGGTACGGCGATCTTTAAATGGCTCTGTGCCGAGAATCAGATTCCCTATCAAATTTTAGTCAATCACAGTGATGCACGCGGCGGCGGCACCATCGGTCCTATCATGGCTGCGGCCTATGGCGCAACCACGGTCGATATCGGCAATCCCATGCTTGCCATGCATTCGGTACGCGAATTGAGCGGTACAGACGACCAATATGGCATGACGATGCTCTTTAAGGCTCTGTTCGAGGCGGATATTGCCGCCCTGCTCTGCGAATAGATTAAAAAAAAAACCCGGAGAATCATCTCTGAGGTTTCAAATTCAAAATCGCTCCGGCGGTTGATCAACAACCGCCGCAAGCCCTCGCATCGTCTGACTAATGAGCCGGCCTCGGCCACGGTCTGCTACCAAAACAGTAGAGACGGTTTATGCTCGCAGACGTCGGCAGACATTCGTAAGTGACAAGTTGCCTTGATCCCTCCGCGAATTCGCTGCTACCGCGATTAATTCTATTATAGCGAGTCCGTCACAAAATGCAAGTGCTTTTTTACAAATAACTGCCATAAAAATGGGTGTTCTTCCGCTTGCCGGCAGGGCAGTAGGAAATGATAAATCGGAAAGGATGAAAGTCATGTCGAAACAACACTTATTCGAGCTGGTCGATCAGAAAAAAAACCAATGGTCCGCTTTAAGCGATCGGATTTGGGAAACCCCCGAAACCCGTTTTCAGGAGCATCTTTCTTCGGCCGCTTTAATCGAGGCGCTGCAAGCCGAAGGTTTTGCGCTGACCGATCTTGGCGAAAGCATTCCCTGTGCCTTTGTCGGCACTTGGGGCGAGGGGAAACCGGTCATCGGTTTCCTGGGGGAATTTGATGCACTTTCCGGCCTGAGCCAAAAAGCCGGCAGCACCCGGCGGGAAGCCATTGTGCCCGGAGGAAACGGGCACGGCTGCTGTCATCATTTACTTGGCAGCGGCGCTTTGGCCGCCGCGGTTGCCTTGCGTGACTACGTCAAAGAAAACCATCTCGCTTGTACCATCCAATATTTCGGCTGCCCGGGTGAGGAAGGCGGATCCGGCAAAGCCTTTATGGCGCGGCAGGGGGTTTTTCAGGCGCTCGATGCGGCGATTACCTGGCACGGCAGCGCTATGACGCAAACATCGGTTGGTTCTACTTTGGCAAATATCCAGGTCTATTACAAATTCACCGGCCGGGCTTCCCATGCCGGCGCTTCGCCGCATTTAGGCCGCAGCGCGCTGGATGCTGTGGAACTGATGAATGTGGGCGTCAATTATTTGAGGGAACATATCATTTCCGAAGCCAGAGTGCATTACGCTTTAATCGACGCGGGCGGCAAGAGCCCCAATGTCGTGCAGTCGTCAGCCGAAGTGCTCTACTTAATCCGGGCTCCGAAAAACAACTTGGTGCAGGATATTTTTGAGCGCGTCAGCGATATTGCACGCGGCGCTGCTATGATGACCCAAACCAAGCTGGAAATTCAGATTGACAAGGCATGTTCCAATTTGATCCCCAATGAAACCTTGGAAAAAGTAATGAATGAAAACTTACAATTGATTCCGGAACGCCAGCCGACCGCCCGGGAAATTGCTTACGCCGAGAGTATTCAGGCATCTCTCAGTGCGGAGGAAAAAGGCAGCACCTTGAAAACTCTGATAGGGATGTTTGGCGAGCGCGCCGGCAAAAAGCTGGCGTCGGAACTGTCGGAACATCCTATTTCGGCGAAACTGCTGCCTTATCAGACCAGTGAGAAAGTTTCCTCCGGTTCCACCGATGTTTCGGACGTTTCCTGGCTGACTCCCACGGTTCAATGCCGCTGCAGTTGTTACGCGCTGAATACACCGGGACATTCCTGGCAGCAGGTTGCCCAAGGCAAAGAAGATTGGGCTCACGACGGCATGCTGACGGCTGCCAAAGCCATGGCCGGTGTTGGTTTGGATTTGATTTTACAGCCGCAGTTGTTAGCCGCAGCCAAAGCCGAGCTAATTGAACGGGTGGGTCCGGACGGCTATCAGTGCCCCATTCCGGCTGCAGTCAAACCGTGCGCTGTAAAATAAGAGATGCAAAAAAAGCCATTGGATTTTATGCCAATGGCTTTTGCTGAAAAATCGTAATTATTTTTCCTTGTGCAGGGAGAAACCCATGCGGGCAAGCGGCTCGCCCAAACGGACATAAGTGCTGCCGCGGTTGACGATCGTGTTAAAATTGCTGAGATCCAATTTTCCCTCGCGCTGAAACCGTTCATCCGCATTGACGGCAACAATTTCCGCCAGATACATAAAATGAGAGCCGAGTTCCAGCACTTGCGTGACTTTACATTCTATATTGACCGGACATTCGGCAATCAGGGGGGCTCTGACCTTTTGGGCGGTCATCGGGGTCAGGCCGGCTTCCAGCCATTTGTTATGTTCCCGCCCGGAGACTCTGCCGCACCAATCCAATGTCTCGCACTGGTCCTCTGTGATCAAATTGATGACGAATTCTCTTGTGCGCCAGAGGATCCCCTGGGAGAGGGTGGCCGGCCGGAAGGAAACATAGGTCATCGGCGGTTTACTGCAGACGGTACCGGTCCAGGAAGCGGCGGCGATGTTGTAATTTTCCGGTGCGTCACCGCTGGAAATTAAAACAGCCGGCACCGGCGCTAAGACGGCAGCGGCAGGAATTGCGTATTTTTGCATAATCGAATCCTCCTTCAGCTTACTTCTTTTTTGATTATAGCAGGGTTTGCTCCGCTTGTCTTGTTTTTTTATAAAAAAGTGAAACGGATGCGTGGCTTTCCAACTTACCACTCCATAAGCTTTGGCAAGTTTTTGATGGGAAAATAAGGATTGATTTTGGTATGACCTTGCTTGCCTGCTGCTTTTTTTAAATTGTTACGAAGAGACGATGGAACGGTTTTTAACAAGAAAGGATGAAGAAAATGGAATTCAGCCAGTTAATCAGAGAGCGTTATTCCGTCCGTAAATTTGCGGATCAAGCGGTGGAACAGGAGAAATTACAAAAAATTCTGGAAGCCGGCCGGGTCGCACCCACCGCTAAAAACCTTCAGCCGCAGCGGATTTATGTTCTGCAGAGTCAGGAAGCGCTGCTGAAAATCCGCGCGATTGCCCGTTGCGCTTTTAACGCCCCGATCGTCCTTTTGGTCTGCGGCGATCTGAAAGAGGGTTGGGTCAATCCGTTCAACCGGCGCAATTCCACGGAAATGGATGTCAGTATTGTCAATACCCACATGATGCTGCAAGCGAAAGAGTTGGGTTTGGATTCTACCTGGGCCTGCTGGTTTGATACGGCGGCGGTCAAAACAGCGTTCTGTCTGCCGGAAGGAGTCGAACCATTCTGCCTGCTGCCCTTGGGTTATCCTGCTCCCGGCGTTACACCTTCCGCTATGCATCATCAGCGTAAGCCTTTGAGTGAAACAGTGACCATGCTTTAGAAAAAATCCGCTTCTTGTCAGACAATGAGCGGCCTTGTTGGATTGTGATTTTGAGCAGCGGCAAAATGATTGGAGGAAGGTAGCGTGAAAAGGAACTGTTTGCATCCTTTTCATCTCTATTTGTGCCTTGAGCACTGCGAAAGGCATGGATTTTAAAAAAGTATGGAGACTGTAACTGCAGCCGCTGAAAAGGCTGGCTGCTACAAAAAAACAACCCCAGCCGGACATGGAGTTGCTTTTGGCATAACGACCAGCCGTTCACTTTTTCAGTGGACCCGGCAATTTTTATTGACCCAATCCCGCATCAGAACTTTTTTGCCGACCGTGCTAAACTGAACGTTGATTTGCGTTTCGGTAACCTGGGTCAAGATACCTTCACCCCACACTTTGTGATAGATCGTTTGTCCCTGCTCGAAGTTTTGCTTTGGCAAAACAGAATTTTGTTTTTTCATTTCATCTTTCGCATAAGCGGACAAGACTCTTTGATAAACCTCGGTTTCGTCATCCGTAGCGCAAACCAAGGTGACTGCTAAGGCGTAGGTATTATTCTCAAACCATTTTCGTATCGCCTGCAGCGCTAATTTGGCTGCCTCCACCTTGGGATAACGATAGGCGCCAACGCTGATACAGGGAAATGCGATGGAGTAAAGACCATTTTCCTTGGCGCAATCAAGACAGGCCTGGTAGGTTCTCTGCAGTAATTCCTTTTCACCGCTGTTGCCTCTGTTATATTTGGGACCGGCGGTATGAATGATGTAGTCGGCGCTTTCCAAATTATAACTGGCGGTGATGATCGCTTCGCCGGTCCGGATGGTCCGGTCTTTCAGCGCTTCTTTCAGTTCTTTGCCGCTTGCTTTATGGATCGGCTTATCGAGGCTGCCGCTGCCGGAAAGCTTGGTGTCTCCGGCGCTGACGATCGCATCGATTCGGCTGATCGTGGTGATATCACCCTTGATCAAATTGATGCTGCTGGTCATCTGTTTATTCTCATTCTTGCGCGGCAGGGGAGTGCGGAACAAGGCGGCAAATGTTTCGTAGTTTTGTGCTTTCTCCAATAGATTTAAGCGGGATAAGGCGACAAAAACAGCGGCGGCCCTGGCGGCGCTGTTTACGTTTTTTTCGGAATTGAAATCAATGTCAGTAAAAGCGTCATACAGTAAGAGTTGCTCCGCCAGTTCTTTGCTTTCCATTAAAGCATTGACATAAAGGAAAGTATAAAAACCGGTTTTCGGCTCCGGCGGGAATTGCTGATCTTCATAGCGAAAGCCGATCAGTTTTCCGTTTGTTTTCAATTCCGCGAATTTCCTGGCGGTTTTCGGCTTTAAATCGTAAATTTCCAAAAAGGGGCCGCCCTTTTCAAAAATTTGGCTGGCTTGGTAGATGTTTTCAATGGCGATGCTCTTTCCCAGACTGGGAACCTGTTTTTCCAGTTGAAAAGCACACAGTGCCAGACCAAGCGGGTGGGTGGCTTTGGCGGAGATTTCTAAAATTTGTTTCCCGGGATATTTTCCGGTGAAAACATCATGGATTGCGATGATATTCTTTTGTTTTTGAGCGGTTGCCAAGCCTTTGTTATACTCAAAATCAGCCTCAAATGTCTTGCAATATGGGGGACGGTTGATACTGATAAAAATCGGTTTTACGGACATCGTTGGTACCTCCCTCGGTTCAGGTTGAACTATGCACTATGCAAGCTGATTTTTTATAGATATGAGATTTGCCATAGAACAATAGTAGAATCGAATTTTCTAGCACTCTGTTCATTATACCACATCTTGGACTTGAATGGTGGAATACTTCTCAATCTTTTTGATTCACTTCATCGCTTTCCCCGCCGGATCGGACGGGTTCGTATTGATTGCGGCTGGTAAGGCAGCGCTGCGGTCTGTTTTGCTCTGATTTCGGGTTGGACTGGATTGCAGCCGGTGATGGCAGGAGCGAAGCGGAACCATCGTGAATTCAGGTAATCTGAAGTCGTTTCGTCGATGTTTTGTGAAAGAACAGACAAGCGGGGAGGCAAAACACAATGCAAACAGCATTGCATCAGACATGGTTGGGTCAGACGGCGATTGCGCATAGAGGATTGCATGACGCAGCCAAACCGGAAAATTCTTTGTCTGCATTTCAGGCAGCGGTGAACGCCGGTTATGCCATTGAGCTGGATTTACAGTTATTGCGGGATGGCAGCCTGGCTGTGCTGCATGACGCAAACACGCTGCGCATGACAGGGAAAGACGCTAAAATCACGGATTTGAACGCGGCTCAATTGCCACAGTATCGCTTGATCAACAGCAGTGAGACGATTCCTGCCTTTGCCCAAGTGCTGCAGTTGGTCAAAGCCCGAGTGCCGTTGCTGATCGAGATGAAGCAGTGTCAGGATAATGCAACCGCCGCGGAGATCTTAATTGATCAGTTGCGACAATACCGGGAGGAATGCGGCGGCGCCTATGCGGTTGAGAGCTTTGACCCCCGGTTCCTGCTTGCTTTCAAGCAAAAGGCTCCTGAGATTCTGCGCGGACAGCTGGCCTGCCTCGATGCAGGTCAGGCGGACGCCGCGCTCAATCAGAAACTGGCCTTCTGCGGCTTCAATGAGTTGACGGAACCCCAGTTTATTGCTTACGCAATTCTGGATCTGCCGCTGGAGTTTTTAGAACAAGCCCGGGCAAACGGTATGCTGGTTTTGGGTTGGACGGTGCGTACAGCAGAGCAGCTGCGGCAAGCCCGGCGCTGCTGCGATAATATCATTTTTGAAAAGATCCGCGTTTAGGGCAGAAACAGAAAGATGAAACAGGAAGAGCGGCAAACATGGCCGGAGGCGGGCCCCGGAGCGAGCTGATCTGACCGAATCGGGAGTGAACGAGATGCAATCCTGTCCCGCCCCGTCCGGAAGGGACTGACCTGACCGAATCGGGAGCGAACTATCGCAAACAAGGTTATGCTGCCGTAAGCCACAGCCGGGTCTTGCGGCAAACTTGGCAGCCGGCCTCTCGGGTGAGGGCGCGGCGGAGCTGGCAGACAAATCAGCCGTGAACCAGCGGCTCGCCTGCCGGCACGGTTTTCGTCTGTCTGAACGTTTTGCGCTTTGGCAGCTGCTTTTCATTACCGCAAAGAAATCTTGCTGCCGGATCGAAAAATACTTGCATTTTTCTGCAATTTTGGTTATGATAATAGAAAAAGGATGATCAGAATAAAGGGTTGTTTCAAGACAAGAGGTGTTACCCGATTGATCCCTGGCGACAACCTTACAGCTGAAATAGCTCCGGCAAGAAAGGGGGTAACAAAATGATTTACAATTTGACCGATGTTAATTTTGAGAAAGAAGCACTGCAAACCAATCTGCCTGTGCTGGTGGATTTTTGGGCGACCTGGTGCGGTCCCTGTCGGATGGCAGCTCCTATTGTGGAAGCGATTGCAGAAGAATACGACGGCAGGTTGAAAGTATGCAAATTAGATGTCGATGCCAATCCCCGTACGGCAGGTTCTTTTGAAATTCAAAGCATTCCAACGATGGTGCTGATCACAACCAACAAGGATACGAAAGAAAAGGAAGCCCGTTCCATTGTGGGTTATCATCCCAAAGAAGAACTGAAAGAAATTCTGGACCGTTTCCTACCTTAAATCGGATCGGCGCGCAGGTTAAAACCGGAGTAATCCGCTGACCTGCAGCGCTTTTCTTTTCCCGAAGTCGTGTGAACGGGGATTGAACAAAAGCAGAGCTGCGCAATTCCTGCAAGAAAGCAGGCCGGGCTTGCTTTTTTGGCCAGATGAAAGTAGAATGAAGCAAGCAGCAGAAAAATAGACGGAGCAAAAGTCTGCTGAGGAAGGCGAAGGAATGAGAGTATGACGGATCCTAGAATTGATCAATTATCCGGCGGCGGACAGATTTTCTGGCTGCCTGCCAAACAATATGTGACACATCATGTTAAAGTTTGGCTGGTGCAGCCGGTGGAACGCCGCATCTTCAGTTCTGCGGCATTGCTGAGCTCTATTTTACGCCGCGGCAGCCGCCGTTATCCGGATCAGCGCCGCCTGGCCGTCGCTTTGGAAGAGCTCTGGGGAGCCGATCTGCAGACGCAGGTGAATCGGGTAGGCAGTTATCATCTGACTTCTTTTTATCTCAATTTGGCGGACGGACGATTTTTACCCGCCGCCGGAACCGGTTTACTGACCGACGGCCTGCAGTTGCTGCAGGAAATGATCACATCCCCTTATTTGGTTGACGGCTTGTTCCCGGCAGATGTATTTTATCAGGAACAGCAGAGACTGCAGACGATTTTGGCAAGCAGCCGCAATAACCGCAGCTCGCTGGCGGCTCAGCGGATGCAGGCCTTGGTTTATGGCGATACCGCTTACGGGGTGCCGCGCTATGGCACCGAAGCGGATTTGCTTGCACTCAGCAATGAAAAACTAGTTGCTGATTATCATCAATTGCTGCAAAACAGCCGTTTGCTCGTCGGTCTTTGCGGTGATGGCGTCGAACAAGTGACGGCAGCTCAGGTTGAGCGGATGTTCAACTGGCAGCGGCAGCCTTTAGCAGCCCAAGCAGCTCTGGTCCTGGCGCACCGAGCCGGTGTCGAACAAGTGACAGAAGTCGTTCCGGGCGAACAGAGTCAGCTGCTGATGGCGTTCAGCTCTCAAGTTGGCTATGAACAACCGGCCAGCCTGGCGCTCTTTTTAGTCAACGGACTTTACGGAGGTTTTGCCCATTCCCGTCTTTTCCGCTCTGTGCGGGAAGAAGCCGGTTTGGCTTATGCAACCGGCAGCAGTCTGGACCGTTCCACCGGCGTGCTGACGGCTTATGCCGGTCTGGAAGCGGAAGCTGCCGCCGGGGCCGAGACGCTGATGGCAGAGCAGCTGCAGAAGCTGCAGCAAGGCGACTTCAGCGAGGCGGAGCTGGAGATGACCAGACAGACCGTGGCCGGCCAGCTGCGCATGTCCAATCAGGAGGCGGAAGGCCGTTTGGATTATCAGTTCAGCCGGTTCCTGAAGGGGCACGGTGATGTGGAACAAATGATTGAGCAAATGCAAAACATCAGCCGGCAGGAAATCATCGCCGCCGCTCAACTGCTGAAACCGCATACGGTTTATTTGCTGGCGGACAGAGAGGTAACGCAAAGATGAAACAATTTTTAGTACCGTACCCTATTCTGGAAGAAGTGCTGCCCAATGGACTGCATCTGACGATTGTTCAGCGCCGGGGTCATCAGCATATGTCGGCGCAGCTGGCGTTTCCTTTTGGTTCCTTGCATGACGCCATTACCGACCGGCAGGGAAACCGCCTGCCGGTTGCGGCCGGCACGGCGCATTTTTTGGAACATCAGCTGTTTCGACAAGCGGACGGCAGCAGCAGCAGCGACGCCTTTGCCGCCTTAGGCGCTTATGATAATGCGTTTACCAATTTTGATCATACGGTTTATATGGCGGACTGCAGCGATCATCAGATGGAAGTGCTGCGGCTGCTGCTGGATTTTACCGATCAGCCTTGCTTCAGCCGGGAGAGCGTCGATAATGAGCGGGAAATCATCACCCAGGAATTAATGATGTACCGTGACCAACCGGAAGAACGTTTGGAATTGAATCTGCGCCACGGTCTTTTTGGCGATCACCGTGCCGGTCAGGATATCGGCGGAGAAGCGGAAACAATTGCGCTGGTCTCAGCCGGGCTGCTCAATCAATGTTACGAAGCTTATTATCAGCCTTCTCTGGCCCGTTTGGTGGTAGTTGGCGATCTGGATCCGGCGGCGGTTGCGAAGCTGGCTGCCAAATGGGGCAGCGGCCGTCAAAGCAACTACCAGCCGGTGCAGCCAGCCGCAGCGCCGCAGCCGGCCGGGCAGAGCGATGTGAGCTTAACGATGCGGGCGGCCCGCCCCTTGCTGGCGCTTGGTTTTGCCGATGACCGTCAAGTTGTGCTGACCGGCAAAGATCTGCTGCGCCGTCAGCTGGAAATGGATTTGATTCTGGATCTGATCTGCGGAAAATCCTCGGCCATCTATTGGGAATTTACTGCCAGACAATTATTCAGCAGTTTCTTCTCCGCTGATTACACGGCAACGCCCTGGTTTGGCGTGCTGACTTGTTCTGCCGATACGACTGCGGCCAAAGAATTACAGGACCGCTTGCTGCAGTATTTTGCCGGCGGGGAAGCCCTGGCTGTTCTGACGGCAGAAAATTTACAGCGGATGAAAAAGAAGACCTTAGGAGAATTGCTGGGCTGTTTTGAAAGCGGAGAAGCCTTGGCGGTCAATCTCTTGACGGCAAATTTGTACGGCTATCGGTTTACGGATATTCCCGATGTCTTAATGGAAATTACCGTCCGCGATCTGCATCTGCGCTTTGAGCAGGCGCTGCGGACGGAGCGAATGGCAATTTCTCGCATAGAATCTCTGACAGAATAAGATTGCCGCCGTGTAATCATCTCTGGTGCGGCAGCCGGAATTGCCGATTTAAGCTTTTTTCAGGTTTACTCCTTTCTGATACCCCCGTCAGCCGAACGGCCGGCGGAATAGGACCGCACGGATGGAATTACCGGTTAATCCAAAAGGCAGCATGTTTCATGGCAAGGCTTCTTTTCCTGTGCTCTTTGCGTAGAGAGCAGAAAGAGGCCTGGCTGGCTAAGACAATCCGGGGGAAACCGAGACCGCAAGAAAGAAGGGATGAAGCACTGAAACCGTTTGAAGAACTGTATCAAATGCATTACAGTCGGATCTATGCTTTTCTTTTTCGCCTTTGCCGTGATCGGGATTTAGCCGAGGAATTGACGCAGGAAACTTTTTATCAGGCTTTCGCTTCTTTTCATCAATTCAAAGGCAAAAGCGAGCCTTATACCTGGCTGGTGGCGATCGCAAAACATGTTTATTATCGCTATCTGCGTAAAAAAAAGCAATCAGTGCAGGTGATTGATCTTTCCCTGGTGTTGGAAACTTATTGCAGCAACAACCGGACTCCTCAGGAAACTTTGGAACAAAAAGAGTTGGAGGAATCGCTGCGAACTCTGGTCAAACGGATTCCCGAGAAATATCGCGATGTCATCATGCTGCGTATTTATGCCGAACTGCCCTTTGCGCAAGTGGCGTCGGTGCTGAACATCAGTGAAAATTCGGCAAAAGTGATTTATTATCGGGCTAAAAAAATGCTGATGGAGGAATTGAATCATGGAAATCTCATGTGATATGGCAATGGATCTGATCACGCTCTATCATGACGGTCTGCTCAGCGAAAGCAGCGTCAGGGCGATCAAGGCGCATCTCAAGGGCTGCCCAAACTGCCGCCGGGCCTATCGCGAATATAAGCTGGCAGAGATTCATCCCGCCGCAACCCAAACGGATGTCAGCCTGCAGGAATTGAATGACCGTTTCAGTTTCCTGGCCAGGCGCTTGAGAAAACGCCAGTATCTGATTACTGGCGGTATGGGTTTATATATTCTGCTGACGCTGCTGCTGCTGATTTTTTATTTGCAAAAAGAGCGGGATGAAGCGTGAATTAATTGAAAAAGAGGCGTTCCTGATAAAAAGGACGCCTCTTTTCCTATTTCGAGTGCAAAACGAAAGAGAACTCAGCCTGCAGACAAAGCTTGCCGGCGACGAAACCTTTTCCCGCCGCCCAATAGAAAGGGTCTTTGCTCTTGATAATCCGCACTTCTGTTTCCAGCAGATCACCCGGTCTGACCGGCTGGCGAAAACGGACACCATCCAAACCGGCTAAAAAAGGAATCATATTCTGATCCATTCGGCCGCTTAATAAGGCGCAGGCGGATTGAGCCAGAATTTCGCAGAGAATCACGCCGGGAACCAGCGGATCACCCGGAAAATGTCCCTGCAGAAAGAATTCTTCCGGCCGGATCCGCTTTTTGCCATAAGCCACTTCCGCTTCGACACGGACTTCATCCAGCAGCAGCATGGGAGCGCGATGCGGTAAAAGCTGTTCTAAATCAATTTGGCTCATGCCGGGCACCATTTACGGAAAGCCACGCAGGCATTGTGGCCGCCGAACCCCAGAGAATTGGATAGAGCGCCGCTTAAATCAGCCCGAACGGCATGATTCGCTGTATAGTTCAGGTCACAAGCGGGATCGGGCTGCTGCAGATTGATGGTGGGAGGAATGATGCCTGTCTTTAGAGCCAGGATGGCGGCGATGGCTTCCACTGCCCCTGCGGCTCCCAGCATATGGCCGGTCATGGATTTGCTGGAGGAGATGTGCAGCTCTTTGGCTTCTTCCCCAAAGGCTTTCTTAATGGCGGTGGTTTCCGTGCTGTCATTTAAAACTGTGCCGGTACCGTGGGCATTAAAATAGAGGGCGCTGGCCGGCAGATCCTGCAGCCCTTTGCGGGCATCGCTGATCGCTTTGGCGCTGGCACCGGCTTCCGGGTCCGGCGCCGTAACATGATATGCGTCGCAGGTAGAACCATAACCGACAATTTCAGCGTAGATTTTTGCCTTGCGTGCCAAAGCGTGTTCATAATCTTCCAGAATCAGGACACCGGCGCCTTCGGCGATCACAAAGCCGCCTCTGCGCCGATCGAAGGGCAGGGAAGCTTCCTCTCGGTTCTCGCTGGGATTCAGGGCCTGGCAATTACCGAAACCGGCTACGGCCAGAGGTGTAATCGCCGCCTCACTGCCACCGCAGAGGGCTGCCGTGGCATAGCCATGCAAAATGGCGCGGTAAGCTTCGCCGATTGCGGTCGTGCCGGTGGCACAGGCAGTACAGACCGAGACGCAGGCTCCGGTAGCCCGGTAGCGGATCGCCAGTTGACCGGCGGCGATATTGACAATCATCTTGGGGATCATCATGGAGGATACTTTTTTTGCTCCATATTCCAGCAGTTGCTGGTGTTCCTGGCAAAATGTATTGAAACCGCCGATACCGCTGCCAAAATAAACAGCCAATTCGGCCGGATCGATCTGCCCTGCCAGCCCGCTGTCCTCCATGGCTTCGGCGGCAGCATAGAGTGCATATTGCACGAACAGATCGGTTTTGCGGACTTCTGCTTTTTCCAGGTGAATCAGCGGGTCAAATGCTTTAATTTCACCGGCCAGTTTGAATTTCGACGCGGTGGTATCAAAATGGGTAATGAAATCGATACCGTTGACACCAGCAATCAGATTCTGCCAAAATTCCGCTACGCTTTGACCAATGGGTGTCAGGGCTCCCAAGCCCGTGATAACAACACGTTTCATGCTCTCCTCCTACATTGCTAAACCGCCATCCACTCGGATCACTTCGCCGGTGATGTAATTGGCTTGAGCGGATGCGAGAAATAAGGCCAGTTCAGCGACTTCTTCCGCTGTGCCGAAACGTTTCAGCGGGATCTGTTCGGCCAGCGCATTGTCAGCGCTGAGGTTTTTCGTCATCTCGGTCGTGATAAAGCCGGGAGCAATGGCATTGCAGCAGATACCCCGGGATGCGAGTTCTTTGGCAACTGTTTTGGTCAGCCCGATCAGTCCGGCTTTGGCAGCGGCATAATTTGCCTGTCCCGCATTGCCGCTTAAGCCGGCAACAGAACTGATATTGATGATTTTTCCGGATTTTTGTTTCATAAAAATGGGATAAACCTGCTTGATCGTGTTGAAGGCGCCTTTCAGATTGACCGCGATCACCTCGTCAAAATCAGCTTCCTTCATCGCCAATAACAATTTATCCTTGGTAATGCCGGCATTGTTGACGAGAATGTCAATCGAACCGAAATCCGCAGCAATTTTCTGAAAAGTCAGGCCGACTTGTCCGGCATCGGCTACATTGCAGGGGTAGATGCTGATTTTCACCGGATAAACCGCCAGCTGCGCCTGCAACTGGGCTGCTTTTGCCTGGTCCTGACGATAAATCAAAGCGATATTGGCTCCGTTTTTGGCATACAAGCTGCAAATTGCGGCACCAATGCCACGGGAACCGCCGGTGATCACCGCTGTTTTACCCTGCAGCATGCTCTGCCACCTCTTTCACGACTCTGGCCGGGTCCGCCGATGTTTCCACACCAAAGACACGGCTCCCGGGCAGGATTTTGCGGATCAATTTCTGCAGCGTATTGCCGACCCCAACCTCCACAAACGTATCGAAGCCATCCGACGACATCTGCTCGATCGTCTTTTGCCAGAGAACCGGATGGTCTATTTGGCGGACCAGCCAATCACGTGGCTCGTCACGGTAAATTTGCGCATTGCAGTTGGCATAAACCGGGTAAGCGGTCGGCTGCATTGCAAAGGCTGGCAGGACGGCGGCAAATTGTTCGGCTGCCGCTGACATAAAAGGGGAATGGAAACCGCCGCTGACCGCCAGGGGCAGACAAAGACCGCCGGCTTGTTTGACTTTTACCGCCAGCTCTTTCAGACTCTCGGGATTGCCTGCCACAACCAATTGATCCGGACTGTTATAATTGGCGGGGTACACTTCCGGCAGCGCCCGGCAGAGCTCTTCTGCTTTGCTTTTGCTTAGTTTCATGATCGCTGCCATGCCGGCAGGGTGGTTTTTGGCGGCGCTGCTCATGGCTAAACTGCGCTCGACGGTGATTTTGAAACCGTCGAGGGCCGTGAAGCAGCCGGCAAAAGCCAAAGCGGACAATTCGCCCAGGGAAAAACCGGCTGCGCCGTCCGGTTGCAGACCGGCTTTCTGTAAAGCCAGGGCAGCGGCGAAATCCGCCAGGTAGAGGCAGGGCTGCGTGTTTTCCGTCCGCTGCAGTTCCTCTTCCGTTCCGAAAAAACACTGGTGCAGGGTCTGCGGCCGAATTGCTTCCGCTGCCTGAAAAAGCGCATGGATTTCCGCATCACTTTCATAGAAAGAATACGCCATGCCGACTTTTTGGGCTCCCTGACCGGAAAAAACAAAGGCTAATTTACCCATTGATTGGCTCCTTTCAGCAAGTCTGCGGCTTGGGCGACGATTTCCTGCAGGATTTCTGCGGCTGAGGCCTCCTGCGAAACCATACCGGCGATTTGACCGGCCATGAAGCAGCCGTTTGTGGCGTCCCCCTCCAGAGCGGCTTTGCGCAAGGCGCCGGCGCTCAGTTGAGACAAGGTTTCTGCTGTGGCCTCCGGAGTGAATTCCAATTTTAAATAAGATCGGCTGAAGGGGTTTTTCAGACAGCGGCAGGTGGTGCCCTGAAAACGGCGTCCGGTCGCGACGGTGGAGATATCATTGGCTGACTTGATCATTGCTTTGTAAACGGGATGGACGCCGCATTCTTTGGCCAATAAAAAACGGGTGCCCATTTGGATACCGGCAGCTCCCAAAAGCAGACAGGCGGCCAAACCTCTGCCGTCCGCAATACCGCCGGCAGCGACAACGGGAATGCGAACCGCATCACAGACCTGCGGCAGCAAACTCATGGTGGTGGTTTCGCCGATGTGTCCGCCGGATTCACTGCCTTCCGCAATCACCGCATCGGCTCCGATTTTTTCCATCAGGCGTGCGGAAGCAACGGAAGCAATGACCGGAATCACCTTGATGCCGGCTGCTTTCCAGGCACCGAGATAAGCGGTGGGAATACCTGCCCCGGTTGTGACAACGCTGACTTTTTCACTGCGCACCAGCTCGGCGGCATCGTCAGCGAACGGGCTCATCAGCATCAGATTGACCCCAAACGGCCGATCGGTCAAGAGACGGGCGGCGGCGATCTGAGCCTTCAGATAATCGGCATCGGCATTCATTGCGGAAATGATGCCCAAACCACCGGCATTGGACACGGCGGCGGCTAATTTGGCGTCGGCAATCCAAGCCATACCCCCCTGGAAAATCGGATAGCGAATATTCAGCAGGGAGCAAAGCGGGGAGCGAAGTTGTGCGCCGTTCATTTATTGTATTTTTGCTTCAATCAAGCTGACCAGATCCGCTACCTTGATCAGCTTAGTGCTGCCCAGTTCGATTTCTGTGGCGAATTCTTCTTCCATGGACATCAACAGCTCGATGACTTCCAAAGAATCGATACCGAGCTCTTCAAATTTCGTTTCCGCGCTGATCGTTGCCGGATCACATTCGATTTTCTTGGCAATAACGGCGATTACTCTTTCTAAAACCATAATTTCAATCTCCTTTTTCCTAATTATTGATCTGACAGACAGGCTGCCGGCACAGTAGTTACCAACGTAACAGACAGGAAGCATTGGCTAAACCGCCGCCAAAGGCAGTCAGCAAGAGCAGGGAACCGGCATGCAGCAAACCCTGGCGATTCATTTCGTCTAAGGCGAGCGGAATACTGGCGGACGACGTATTGCCGTAGCGTTCAATATTCAGATAGAATTTATCCGCTGCAACGTGCAGCTTGCTGCCGGCTAAATCGATGATGCGTTTGTTTGCCTGATGCGGCACAATGTAATCGATTTGATCCAGCGACAGATTTTCCTGCTGCAGCAGTGTCTGAACGTCCTGGCAGATTGCGTTGACAGCGTATTTGAACGTTTCCTGACCGTTCATCTGAACGTAAGGGGGCTCGGTCTTTTGCAGATAGTAAGGCGAATTACCGGCGAAATTGGGGATTTTGAGCACATCGCTGCCGCCTTTGACCGTAAAGACAGAGGCTAAGTAGTTGTTGCCCGTACCCAGGAGCAGCGCTCCGGCGCCGTCGCCAAAAATGACGCAGGTGTTGCGGTCATGCCAATCGACCAGGCGGCTCATTCGTTCCGTGCCAATCACTAAAATTTTCTGATAACCCAGGGCAAAGTAAGCGGAAGCGGTTTCCAGCAGGAAGAGAAAAGCCGAACATGCCGCATTGAGGTCAAAAGCCAAACAGGAAACACCCAGCTTTTCCTGAACCTGACAGGAAATAGACGGCGTGATCAATTCGCCGCTGACGGTTGCCGCCAGAATCAAATCGACTTCCGCCGCCGGACAGCCGCTGTTTTGCAATGCCTGCAAAGCAGCCTGATAAGCCAGATCCGCGGCAGTTTCATTGACACAGATATGCCGCTCTTTCACTCCCACCCGCTGCGTGATCCACTCGTCTGATGTATCAACCAATTGAGCCAGATCATTGTTTGTGACGATTTTGGCAGGAACATAGCTGCCGGTCCCCAAAACAGAAAAACTCACTCAATTCACTCCTTTCAAAAGCGTTATAAAACGTTAGTCACCGTTTCGGACAAAAGGTTACAGCTTGGCAAAAATAAAAAAAGCCAGACAAAACAGACAAAAAAACAACCCCACAAGCGTGAGGTTGTTTGCAGCAGGGGTTCTGTTTTGCTTGGGGATTGCCTGCCGTGCAGGCCTTGACAAGGCTCTGTTTTAAACCAAATGGAATTCGTCTTTGTAATGATAGAGAGCCGGAGATCCGCCGGTATGCAGGAAGCAGATCTTTTCGCCTTTTTTGAAGTAGCCCTTACGGATCAAGTCCAGCATACCGGCAAATGCCTTACCGGTGTAGACAGGGTCCAGTAAAATGGCTTCGGTTCTGGCCAGCAGTTCAATGGCCTGGATCATTTCTTCGGTGGGAAGGGAGTAACCCGGTCCGACGTAACCATCGAAGCAGGTGATGCCGTCCGCCGGGAAAGCCTCCCGGATACCGACATGTTGAGCAGTTTCGATGGCTAATTTCGTCACGATAGGCACTTGCAGAGCATTCGGACGGCTGATATTGATACCAATGACCGGGATTTGGCTGTTGGTGCCAAAGAAACCAACGGCCAAACCGGCATGGGTGCCGGCGCTGCCGCTGGTGGTAACAACATAATCAAGATTGATTCCCTGCTCGAAGCATTGTGCTAAAATTTCTTCGGCGCAGGCCACATAACCGGTCGCGCCAATCGGATCAGAACCGCCGCCGACAATAATATAAGGCGTATGGCCTTTGGCTTTTAACACAGCGGCTACTTTTTCCATTTCAGCCACCATCGGGGAACCGCCGGGCACCACGCTGATGTGATCATCGGCGAGACCCATTAAGCGGAATAAGAAATTATTGCCGCTGGCTTCTCTCGCATAACTGCCGGGAACGCGTTCTTCCAGGACGAGATAGCAGTCGAGCCCTTCTTTTTTGGCGGCAGCCAAAGTCAGGCGGCAGTGATTGCTTTGCACCGCGCCGCAGGTGATCAGAACATCGGCGTGCTGACTGAGCGCATCGGCCACCAGGAATTCCAGTTTCCGTGTTTTGTTGCCGCCGGCGGCTAAGCCGAGCAAATCGTCCCGTTTCATATAAATCTCGGGCCCACCCATCAATTTCGTCAAATTGGCCAAATATTCCAGAGGAGTATAGCCTACTGTGTAGCGACGACGAGGAAATTGTGCCAGATTCATCCAAATTCGCCTCCTTAAATTTTGAGATTGCTGCTTACAGCAGTCACTCACTGCAGCACCTTTTCTCTTTTCCATCCGGAAAATCCTTGTGCCTTCTTTCAGTCATCGAAACAATTTTAAATCTGATCAATAATACCAAGGAATGCTCAAAACAAAAGTGCTTCGGTCAGCCGTTCCGGCTAGCTGCCGGGCAAAGGGCTGCTTTCCCGGCGCTTTTGGCGTCGGATGTCTTCGCAGTCCAGACGATAAAGACGGCACATTTCCACTATTCTGGAACAGATCCGCACGCCTGTGCTGCCATAGCCCATATGATCGGCCAGCTCATCCAAATCGTAATTGGAGGTCAGCACGGTAGGCAGCTGGTTGAGGTAACGATGATTGATGATTTGAAACAGTTTCTCAATAGACCAGTCGGTACTGCGTTCGGCGCCGATGTCATCCAAAATCAGCACGGGGGCAAGTTTTGCTTGTTCCATCAGACTGTTGGTGCTGTTTTCCGCATGACTGTTTTCGTAGCCCTGCCGCAATTCATCCAACAGATCCGCAACCATCAGATAGAGCGGCATGGTTGCATTTTCCATCAGCCGATTGGCGATGCCGGAGACCAGATGCGTCTTACCAACCCCGGCGCCGCCAAAGAAATACAAGCCTTTGACCGGCTGTTTTGCCAATACTGCCCGGACAAAATCCTCGGCGCCCTGCAGCGCTTTTTCCGCTTTGCGGCGCTGGCTGTCCCGTTCATCCACCATCTCGAGCTCGCTGTAATAGCTCAAAACGAAATTATCCAGACGCTGTTCCCGCATTTTAGCGGGGATTTTGGCGCTGATAAACTGATACTCCAATTGTTTTTTTTGCACGCAACTGCAGAGCTGCCAGCCCGCTGCGGTCTCGATCACTTCCAGATCTTTGCAGATGGGGCAGTGATAAGCCGGCACATTGTAGTCATCCGGGATTTTGTACCGCTGCAGCAGGGTCCGGCGTTCCCGGCGCAATTGCTCCAGTTCGGCCGTCAGTTCGGTCGGCTGCAACCGGCCGCCGGGATTCGCGATCACACTGCGGGTCAAACGGGTCAGAACTTCATATAAGGCGTCTTCTACCCGATGCAAATCGGGGTACTGCCGCCAGAGTTTATCGACTTTTTGGCGATGCTGAATGTCCCGTTCGATATAATCATTCGACAATGTCGTCATAGCGCTTCTTTTTTCCTCCCTTGCTGCCATCGGGTTTGATCAGGGCCGGTCTGTTGCTCGGTTTCGGTGTTCCGGCAGCCGCCGGAGACTGGCTGTTGTTCGCGGCTTGGCCGGCCTGTTGACGCAGTACTTGCCGCCGCTGAAAGGCATCCTCGCTGGCTTTGATTTTTTCGAGCGTGTCCAATTGATTCATTTGCCAGTTGAGCAGAATGCGATCGATATAGGCAAAGTTCAATTTGCGCTGTAAAGAAGCCTGACGTAAGGCTTCCAGGATAATTTCCGCCGACCAGCCGTCGTTATTCAGCCAGTCGCGCAGTTTTTCATAATCAAAAGGTGAAAGTTTATTAAAAACGCGTTCAAAGGCGGAAACCAGTTCGGCTGTTTGATTGATTTTTTCATCCGGCATTTCTTTTTGTTCCGGAGATAAAAGATCGCGGCTGAATAAATGGGTCAGTTTTTCGTAGAGGGGCAGCAGTGAAACAGCATCCGGCGCTGCCTTACCGCTGTCCGCATGCTCGGTTGTCAGAAATCCTTTGCTTAACATATTGAAAATCAGAGTCTGAACTTCGGAGCGGGATAATTTTAAACACTCCATCAGATAATCACTGAGGGCAGCCGCCTTGCTTTCGCTGCCTTTTTGTTGATAACGCAGGAGGCTGAACACGGCAATCAATTCCTGTTCGCTCATCATCAGCTCTTTGTAATAATCCAGCAGCAGATTAGGCACCTGTGTCATGCCGCGCAGGTACATGTTTTTTTCCAGCCATTCCTGTTTCAAGTGCCTCACCTCTTTGTTTGTTGTGTTTCCCGAAAGGCAGCGTTGCCTCCGCAGCATTCAGAACATCCCGGCCGGAAGCCAGGTTTTGACGTAAATAGCCGGCTACCTGTTCGGCCGCTTTCACATTCATTCCCGGTGTATCCGCCAATTCCTGCAGGCTGGCCAAGGCTAATTTCTCCAGAGAATCGAATTTTTTCAAGAGGGCGCGGGTGCGAACGACACCAATGCCCGGGATTTGTTCCAACTGAGAACGCAGTGCGTCCGTTCCCCGCAGATTACGGTGATAGGTGATGGCAAAACGATGCGCTTCATCCCGGATGCGCTGCAGCAAAAAAAGCGAGCGGCTGTTGGGCGGCAATTCAATCGGCAAATCCCGGCCTTCCTGATAGATCAGTTCAAACTGCTTGGCCAGGCCGATGGTGGCAATGGCGGCAAAACCAAGTTCATGCAGGATTGCCCGGGCGGCGCCCAATTGACCTTTGCCGCCGTCTATCAGAATCAGATCGGGTAAAACGGCGAATTTCGCTTTCTCCGTACTCAGACTGCCCGCCGCGATTTGCTGCCGTTCTGCCACGGCGCGGCTGAAACGGCGGCGGATGACTTCCGCCATGCTGGCAAAGTCGTTAGGTCCGTCAACGGTTTTGATTCGAAAGCGGCGGTATGCCTTGTTGTCCGGAATGCCCATGCTGAAGACGACCATCGAGGCGACGCTGAAGGTGCCTTGTGTGTTGGAAATATCATAGGCTTCGATGCGCAGCGGCATTTCCGGCAAGGATAAGGCTTTTTTTAATTCCTGCAGGGCAATTTGTGCTTCTTCTTTATTATGCAGACGTCGGCTGTGATTGCGTCCCAGAGTTTGCAGGGCATTGCTGGCCACCAATTCCACCAAATCTCTCTTTTCGCCGCGCTGAGGCGTTTTAATTTCAACTTTGCGGCCGCTGGATTGGCTCAGCCACTCCTGCAGCAGAGCAGCGTCTGCCAGCTGTTCCTGCACTAAGATTTCGCGCGGCACGATTTCAACCTGACTGTAGTACTGCCGGATAAAATCCGAGAGGATTTCAGAGCGGCTCTGCCCTGCCGTATCGTCCAGGCTATAGGTATCGCGTCCGATGATCCGGCCGCTGCGCATATAAAAAATCTGGATTTGGCTGGTATGATAAGCCTGCGCCATGGCAATCACATCGCGGTCGCCCAAATGAGCGCCGGAAACACGCTGCTTTTCCTGTAAACGCTGAACAGCCTGCCATTGATCACGCAATTGAGCCGCTTTTTCAAACTGCAGGTTTTCAGCGGCGGTTTCCATTTTAGCCTGCAGCGTCTGTGCTAATTCTTCGTGCTTGCCTTCCAGGAATAAAAGCACATCCTGCACAATCAGGCCATAGTCAGCCTGACTGATAGCGCCGATACAAGGTCCGCAGCAATGCTTGATCTGATAATTCAGGCAAGGAGCGGTATCGCTGCCGCTGATTTGCTTGTTACAGGTCCGCAGCGGAAAAACTTTACGAATCACCTGTAGGGTGTGACTGGCGGTACCGCTGAGATAAGGCCCGAAATAACGCGCGCCATCCTGCTTGAACTGATGTTCAAAGGTAAGCCGGGGAAACGGTTCCCGCACATCGATGCGCAGATAAGGATAACCCTTGTCGTCTTTCAGCAGAGAATTATAATACGGATGGTACTGTTTGATTAAATTGCATTCCAGAATCAGCGCTTCCAGTTCGCTTGCGGTGACAATCGTTTCGAAATGATCCACTTCGTTTACCATCCGCTGTATTTTACGGCTGTGCGGATTGCCTGCGCTGAAATAGGAGCGGACGCGATTTTTTAAACTGACAGCCTTGCCGACATAAATCACGCTGCCGGCCGCATTATACATTAAATATACACCCGGTTTATCGGATAATAAAGCCAGGTTTTCCTGCAGATCTTCTTTTGCTTTCATCGCCGTTCCTCCTTTCCCTGGCAGAATCGCTGCTAAACCTGCTGATCGAGCAAATGAATCATCTGGGCGATTACATCCACAACACCGCTTAGTTTTTCTTCTTTGACGGCAGCCAGTTTCTCGCTGCGCTTCGTTGTTTCCCGGAAGTTGCAGGGCAGACCGTCACTGTCGATGCCCATTAAACTGACAGAACGGAATCCTCTGCTGCGGGCAATGGCTCCGCTGGTCCGCAAAACGCTCTGTTCGGTTTCCTGAAACTCCATGTTGAGACCTTTGGCAATCATATAGCCCAAATCGATCAAATCATCGGTCGCCGGGATCGGCCGGGAAATTCCCTCCCGGCCTAAGATCCGCAGCTTCCCGCCTCCGACCGCTTCCAGGTTGATCACATCCGTAGTGCTGCGCAGTTCTTTTTCCACCAGGGTTAAGAGTTTATGCATCCCCAAATTGGCATCACGGTCACTGCCCAGCGCCGCCAAAATGACATCACAGTGCTGACAGGGCTGCCGCTGCAATTCTTCTGCCAAACCAATCAGAACCGCAATGCTGCTGTCGTTATCATTGACCGCGCTCAGCCAAAGACCGCTCAGCCAGCGGTGTAATTCCAACGCCATCATCAGCGTCAGGAACAAAGAGCCGGGCCAGGTGATACGCCAGAGAATTCTGGACCAGCGAGTCATGGCAAAAATGGTAAAGACGGCGCCGCCGGTCAAAGCGAGCAATTGCACGGAGCGCAGAATATCTCCCATCAGGATCAGACGATAATAGTACCGGTTGATCCGCGGACCCAAAGCATAGGATTTACGGCTGTCGTAACCGGCAGTGATAAAAATAATCTGCCGGCTCTCTTCATAAGCGGGTTTACGTCCCAAAACGGCCTGGCTTTTTTTTGAACCGGCAAAAATACGGACAATACCCGGCCAGAGGTAGAGATCCAGGCGCCAAAGCAAGGCGGCTAAGAAGGTCAGCGCAACCGCTAACCAGGGGCGGGAAGGATAGATCATCACCGCCAGAGGATAGATCAGGTAGGCAAGGGCATAATACCAGGAATAATTGCGCAGTGCCGGATAGACGAGCGTTCCGGTTTCCAAACCATGCTCTTTAAATTGATTCTCAATATATACAGAAGCGTTGCGCTCTGCCTGCGAGGCGGGCGGCCGGACGCCGACTTTGTTGGTGAGAAATTCGACATGATCAGTTAAAGCCATTTTTTTTGCCACGTCCTTCGGTTCATAATCTCTATCTATTTCTGGTTATCTGTTTCAATCTCCTTTTTTTCAGGCAGCGGCAGACTCTTCGTTTGCTCATTCCGTCAAAACGAACGGTTTGAAAAAAGAAAACCCTGCGCAGGCAAACGGCGCAAGGTTTTCCGCTTAGGAACGAGCTTGGGTTTTCTCAAAGGTTTCGTTTTCCGGAGCGGCGCTGGCCGCCGGGTCGGCCGCCAAGCTCGCCGGATCGGCTGCTGCCAGGGTACTTGCCCCGGCGGTTCTGGCTAAAATCTTTTTCAGATATTGTCCGGTATAGGAGTGTTCACAGGCGGCAATCTCTTCCGGCGTACCTTTGGCGATCACTTCACCGCCGCGGAAACCGCCTTCCGGTCCCATATCGATGATATAATCGGCCGTCTTGATCACATCAAGATTGTGTTCGATGACCACAACCGTATCGCCATTTTCCACCAGGCGGTGCAGGACCTCCAGTAAACGATCGATATCGGCAATGTGCAGCCCGGTGGTGGGTTCGTCCAAAAGATAGAGTGTGCGTCCGGTAGCGCGGCGGGATAATTCCGTCGCCAATTTTACCCGCTGCGCTTCGCCGCCGGAGAGGGTGGTGGCCGGCTGACCCAGCTTGATATAACCCAAGCCCACATCATAAAGCGTCTGGATTTTGCGGGCGATTTTCGGTAAATTCTGAAAATAACCCAGGGCTTCTTCCACTGTCATATCGAGCACATCGGCAATGCTTTTGCCTTTGTAATGCACCTCCAGGGTTTCCCGGCTGTAGCGTTTGCCTTTGCAGACTTCACAGGGTACGAAAATATCCGGCAGAAAGTGCATTTCGATTTTAATGATGCCGTCACCCTTGCAGGCTTCGCAGCGTCCGCCGCGGATGTTGAAGCTAAAGCGGCCGGATTTATAACCACGCACCTTCGCATCGTTGGTGGAAGCGAATAATTCACGGATGTCGCCGAACACACCCGTGTAGGTGGCCGGGTTGGAGCGCGGCGTTCTGCCGATGGGGGACTGGTCGATATCGATGACCTTATCCAATTCTTCCATCCCTAAGATCTCATCGTGTTCACCCGGCTTCGTTTTTGCCCGGTTCAGACTGCTCAGCAGTTTTTTGCGAATAATCTCATTGACCAGAGAGGATTTACCCGATCCGGAAACGCCGGTCACGCAGGTAAAGACGCCGAGCGGAATGGCGACATCGATGTTTTTCAGATTATTGGCGCGGGCACCTTTGACAGTCAGCCAGCGATTGGAAAGGGGATGACGCTGAGCCGGGACGGCAATGAATTTCTTGCGGCTCAGATACTGACCGGTGATGCTTTCGGCTACCTGACAGATTTCTGCCGCGGTCCCCTGTGCCACGATTTGACCGCCGTGCGTGCCGGGACCGGGACCGATATCGAGAATATGATCCGCCGCCCACATCGTTTCTTCATCGTGTTCCACGACGATCAGGGTGTTGCCCAAATCGCGTAAATGTTTCAAGGTTTGCAGCAGTTTCGCGTTATCGCGCTGATGCAGACCGATGCTGGGTTCGTCCAAAATATAAAGCACGCCAACCAAACCGGAACCGATCTGGGTCGCCAAACGAATGCGCTGCGCTTCTCCGCCGGAAAGCGTACCGGAAGCGCGGTTGAGCGTCAGATAATCCAGGCCGACATTGAGCAGAAAACCAAGACGGGCTTCGATTTCTTTTAAAATCTGAGCCGCGATCAGCAGTTCGCGGGTGGTCAGCGTCGGCTTGACATTTTGAAAAAAAGCAAGCGCTTCCGAGACGGAAAAAGCGGAAACTTCGGCAATATTCAAGCCGCCGAAAAGAATGGAAAGCACTTCTTTTTTTAAACGCCTGCCGCCGCAATCGGGACAGAGGCTGCTGCTCATATACTGTTCGATTTCTTCCCGCTGCGCATCCGATTCGGTTTCCCGCAGCCGGCGTTCCAACCAACTGACGGCGCCTTCAAAGGTCGTGTCAAAGGTGGTTTTACGGCCTTCCACCGTCACATAATGCACTTTGATTTTTTCTTTGCCGCTGCCATACATCAATAACTTGATCGTTTCTTCAGACAGCTCGGAAACCGGCACCGTAGTGGAGAAGTGATAATGCTCCGCCAGGGCAGCCAGCAACTGAGGGTAATAATTGGCATGAGGACTCGACCAGACTTCAATCGCGCCTTCTTCGATCGAACGGGATTTATCCGGCATGATCAGATCGGGATCGAATTCGCGCTTCACACCTAAGCCCCCGCAGGTGGGACAAGCGCCATAGGGATTGTTGAAGGAAAAGATACGCGGCTGGATTTCTTCAAAACTGAAACCGCAGTCGGGGCAGGCAAAATTGCGTGAGAACAGCCATTCTTCTCCGTCAATCACCTGGACAATGACCAAACCACCGGCCAGATTGGAAGCCGCCTCGACGGAATCCGCCAGCCGCTGCTGAATGTCTTCCCGCAAAACCAAGCGGTCTACTACGACTTCCAGAGTGTGCTTCTTGGTTTTAGCCAATTTGATCTCATCGCCCAGGTCAAAGACCGTACCATCAACACGCATACGGACATAACCTTCCTTACGCATATCTTCAAATAGTTTGGTATATTCCCCTTTGCGGCCGCGCACCAGCGGCGCCAGGATCTGCAGCCGGGTTGCCGGCGGCAAGCTCATCACCTGATCGACGATTTGTTCGACGGTTTGCTGACTGATTTTCTTGCCGCAGTTGGGGCAATAGGGCTGACCGACTCTGGCGTAAAGCAACCGCATATAATCGTAGATTTCCGTGACCGTCGCCACGGTGGAACGGGGATTTTTAGAAGTGGTTTTTTGATCGATGGAGATCGCCGGAGATAGTCCGGAAATCATATCGACATCCGGTTTCTCCATTTGACCAAGAAATTGCCTGGCATAGGAGGATAAGGACTCGACATAGCGTCTTTGTCCTTCCGCATAGATGGTATCGAAGGCAAGCGACGATTTACCCGAACCGGATAAACCGGTGAAAACAATGAATTTGTTGCGGGGCAATTCAACATTGATATTTTTCAGATTGTGCTGACGCGCTCCCCGGATGATGATCTTATCGTTCATATGATCTCCCGTATCTTGATTAGCGTGAAAAGGAACTGTTTGCATCCTCTTCATCTCTATTTGTGGCTTGAGCACTGCGAAAGGAACGGATTTTATAAATGGCTGATATTCGGTCTTTAAAAAACATCCTATCAAGTATACCCCGATTCATTCTATCATGCAAGTGTCGGTTGCCGATTTTCGTTGTAAGTGTTGGCCGGGAAAGAATCCTTCGGCAAGTGTTATCAAATTTTAATAAATATATACTAAAAATACTTAACATAACCCTTGACATATGAAAGCTATAATCTTATAATAAACTCGTAAACCAGGCAAGGTTACGAATGAAGAAATCATTGGAGGAGCGAGAATCATGAATGAGGAAAGAATGAAAGTTTTACAAATGCTCAGCGAGCAGAAGATTACGGCAGAAGAAGCCGCTAAGTTACTCAGCGCCTTACAAAAAGCAACGGAGCAAAGCCATCGCCCGGGCAAGCCAAACACTCCCTCCGGTTCCTACCGCCCCGGCCGTCATAGCGGAAAATCTTTGAAAGAACGGCAGATTTTCGATACGGTCAGCCAGGGTGCCAAAACGGTGGGCAAAGCCGATCAGCAGATGGGGATGCGTTTCAGCGAAGAGATTCAAAAAGTTGCCAAAGACGAAGATTTGCAGGCGGTCGGCAGAAAAATCGGATCTACAATGAAGGATCTCGGCTCGATTATTCATGACGAAGTCAATCAGGCCATGAGCGTGATGCGCAAAGAAATTGCTGAAAGCAAAAAAAGCGGATCAGAGACAGTCGGGGAACTCAAGCGTAAAGTAGTTGATATCGCCGACGATCTGAAAGAAAAAGCAGCGGACGCGAGCGAGGCAATGCACGATGTCAGGGGAGAGCCGGCGGAAGAGTTTGAAACCGCACTGGATTCCTTACGCGATGCCATGGATGAAGTGGCAGATCATTTGAATGATTTGCAGGATACCTGGGCAGATTGGAACGAAGAAGAAGAAGAGCGCGAAACAGAGGAAATTGAGTCCTTTATCAGCGAAATGCACAAGGACATGGCGGAATTGTCTTCGCTGATGGCAGAAGTAGCGGAACAGTGTGTTGCAGTGCAGCAAAAAGCCGGCAATGCAACCGAAGTCAAATATGCCGATGAGCTAACCGCTTGGGCAAAAACCGGAAACGAAAAGGCCGACGCAGCCCTGACCGAATTGGAAACGGGATTAGCAGAATTACAGGCTGTTGTCAGCAGCCGCACGCAAGCCGAGGACAACGAGGCCGATTTCAGCTAAGTCGGAACGGCGAATGAGGGAGGAAGCAGCATGTCCATGATCGAAGAACGCAAAATGATTTTACAAATGGTAGAAGAAGGCAAAATCAAGGCCGATGAAGCGGTTTTGCTCCTGGAAGCCCTGGCTGAGAGCGCGCCTGAGCCAAGCGCGGCGGAATCCGACGCCGCAGAGAGCGGCGATGCGAACTATGATTTTAAGAATGCCATGCATCATATGAAATATGAAATGAAAGAGGCTGCCCGGGAAGCCAAACGGGCCGCCAAAGAAACCGCCTTGGAGGCCAGGTGGCAGGCCAGAGAGATGGAACGGCTGGCCCGGGAACAGGCCGGCCGGCAAAACAGCGAAGCGGCCCGACGTGCCCGCGAAGAGGACAGACAATTCCGTAAATCCCGTGATAGTGGGGCAGGCGTTGATTCCGCTCTGCGCGACAGCATGGGTGGGGTAGGCGGCCTGGTGAATTCCGTGTTATCCAATGTGGAGAGCGCGTTTGGTTTTAATGTTTTTGACAGCACCTATACCTTTGAGGAACAAATCGAAGGTAACTTCCTGGATACGGATGCCAAACGGGCGGTTTTCATTCATATTCAAACCGCCAACGGACGGATCGAGTGCCTGGGCTGGAATCGCAACGAGTTTCGCTTGATCCTTTCTAAAAAGATCCGGGCCGGCAGTGAAGAAGAAGCCAGAAGCAAAGCGGAGAGCCGGGTGACCGTTTCGCATACCGATGAAGGTTTGATTATTGACGGTAAATCTCTGAATGGCATCAATTCCGGTATGAGCGTGGAGTTATGGCTACCGCAGAACAGAGTCTATGATTTTACACTGAATACCGGCAACGGCCGTATTGTTCTGGAAGACTTAACAGCGGAAGGCATTGAAGGCAGAACTTCCAATGGCCGGATCGCTTTGCACGGTGTGACTGCCAAAGTGGCGCTTCTGTGCAGCTCCAATGGCAGCGTTCTTTGTGACGGAGGGATTCCTCTGCTCACTGCCTACACCTCCAATGGCAGCGTCAATATTGCGGCAACCGAGCAGACTGTCAATACGTTCGAACTATCCACTACCAATGGCACCGTTCGGGTCAGAGTAGCGGACTGCACTGACCTGGCGCACGATTTTGATCTTTCCACCTCGTTTGGTAAGGTAAAAGTCGATCTGCCGGGCGCAGTGGGAGGTTATGCGGCACTGGCAAAGTACCGTCATGTGGATACGACACCGGATTTTATCGGCTATCAAAAGCGGCTGCGCCTGGCGGCGAGCACCTCAAACGGTAGTATCAGCGTTTCACCCGCCGAAGAGATTTAGAGGAATTTACGGTGTGAAAGCGAATAGGTAAAAAGAGATAATACAATGATAAGAGGTGTCGTCAAATGAATGGGTTTCTTGTGACTTTGATCAGCAATGCAGTGGCTATTTTCATTATGCCGTATCTGTTCTCCGGTTTTCAAGTGGCAAACCTGGGTGCCGCCCTGGCGGCGGCCTTGGTTCTGGGTTTGGTGAATGCCTTTATCAAACCGGTGATGCTTTTATTGTCCTTACCGCTCACCATACTCACCTTCGGTTTGTTCGCTTTTGTGATCAATGGCGCAACGCTAATGATCACTGCTCATTTTGTCGAAGGTTTCCGGGTCAACGGTTGGGGAACGGCAATCATCGGAGCGATTATCTTGTCGCTGATCAGCAATATCGTGCAGAAAATTATCACTTAATGCTGCGTTCGGGTAGCCTTCTCTTATACTATCGAGAACTTTTGGCCCTGCATTGGCAGCAATCATGAGCGCTTTAGGGTGTGAGCAGGCTGGTTCAGCCAACCTGCTTCGAAAAAACAAACAGTCTTAATTCATTTCACCTTTCGTCATCAGACGAACCATATAGACTTCAATAATTTGATGTGCAAATTGAACCATACAGCAAACAAGTGTTGCAGAGCATGTTAAACAGTCGTGAAACATTGGTGGAATTACATAAAAAATTGTTTCTTTTTCACTCTTGTGCTCTTGGGAAAAGTCCAATACAAATAGAATGCTTTTGGAAGGACACCCCTCGGGCTCTTGTGTTAGTTCACATTGAGCTCCTTGTTGAGGGGTGTCTTTTCTATACTCTTTTTTAGCCATGCAATCGTAGCAATTTGCTTCTTTTTAACGTGACTCTAGCAGAAAGGGTTAGTAAATTCTAAACAAATTAGGTTGTTTTAGCAACCATATATTTAGGAGGTGGACAAATGTTTGTATTTCCGAAGAACTTATATACCGATGTTCGCATAGAGAATGTATTCTCTACAAAAATCATTTATACCATGGATTCTGTCGAGGAATTGAAATCTACGTCTTATAGAGGGGCATTTATAAGAATATTTGATGGAGAAAGATGGTATTACAGCGCAACGAGCAACGTAGAAAATCTTCAGCAGGAGATAGACTGTCTTGCGATTTATGCAAAAAGAAATGAGAAAGTAAATGAGCACCCCGCAGTAATCAGATTAGAGGCACATACAGGCAGCTATTTGCAATTTGAGGTTAGAAATGTTCAGCAGGTAAGTCAGCAGAAAAAAATGGAATTTTTAAAAGGCTATTTTCCTTTACTGAATGAAAATCCATATATCAGAATGTGGAAGGGCTCTTATCTCGACAAAAACATTGTAAAGGAATTTTACTCCAGTAAGGGAGCCGATTTGAAGTTTGATTTTCAGACTACAGGTATCTCTTTTCGGTTTAGTATGGCAGACGGGGATAAAACATTTAATGGCAGCTATCAAAAAACCGCCAATTA
>JAJFTT010000046.1 GCA_021372785.1 Negativicutes bacterium
ATAATTCATGACTGTTGCACCACCTACGGTGGAAAGCACTTTGGTTATGGCTGCCGTCAATGTTGTTTTGCCATGATCAATGTGACCAATCGTTCCGATATTTACATGGGTCTTCGTACGTTCATATTTCTTTTTGGCCAAGGAAATCGCCTCCAAACTATAATTCGTGTCCTCCGCAATGATTCTGCAATCACTTTGGATACACAACACTTATTCTACACCATAGCACTCAATTTAGCAATAGCGTCGGCAGGCAAAACAAAAAAACGTTACGCTGAAAGGAACCGGCTTGTTTTGTTTCGCCCGCGCAGTGATTAAATCCGGGCTGTGACTTCGGCGCTCACCATGGCCATAAATTCAAGCAAGGTCATTACTTTCGTTTCCCCCGTCTTGCGCAGGCGAACCGAAACACTGCCGTCTTCCATTTCTTTATCGCCTAAGATCAGCATATAAGGTATTTTCTGCAACTGTGCTTCCCGAATCTTATAGCCGATTTTTTCGTTGCGGGCATCCAATTCCACACGGTAGCCGGCTTGATCCAATTGTTGATAAATTTCTTTCGCATAAGCGAGATTTTTATCCGTGATCTGCATGATAATCGCCTGTACCGGCGCCAGCCAGGTTGGAAAAGCACCGGCATAATGTTCGATCAGGATCCCGAGAAACCGCTCTATGCTGCCGAGTGCCGTGCGATGAATCATGACCGGACGGTGTTTCTCACCATCCGGCGCGATATAGGAGATATCAAAGAGTTCCGGCATCTGCATATCGAGCTGAATCGTGCCGCACTGCCAGGTCCGCCCCAGGCAATCCTTCAAATGGAAATCAATTTTCGGTCCGTAGAAGGCACCGTCCCCCTCGTTCAGTTTATAAGGCTGACCATTGCTCTCCAAGGCATTGCGCAAAGCCCCGGTCGCCGCTTCCCATTGTTCGTCGCTGCCCATTGAATTCTGCGGGCGCGTGGATAGTTCCATATGATATTCAAAACCAAAGACACGATAAATGGAATCAATCAAACGTATGGTACTGATGATTTCACTTTCCATTTGATCCGGCGTCATGAAAATGTGCGCATCATCCTGCGTAAAGCAGCGTACGCGCATCAAACCGTGTAAGGCTCCGGATAATTCATGGCGATGGACAATCCCCAATTCGCCCAACCGCTGCGGCAAATCGCGATAGGAATAAGCTTTGCGTTTAAAAGCCAAAATTCCGCCGGGGCAGTTCATCGGTTTGATTGCATATGTTTGCTCATCAATGGTGGTGAAATACATGTTTTCTTTATAATGATCCCAGTGCCCGGATTGATGCCAGAGTGATTCATTTAAAATAATCGGCGTACTGATTTCTTGATAACCTGCTTTATGATGGACTTCCCGCCAAAAATCGATCAGCAAATTGCGTAAAATCATCCCTTTTGGCAGAAAGAAAGGAAAACCGGGTCCCTCATCAGCGAGCATAAACAAATCCAGCTCTCTGCCAAGTTTCCGATGATCGCGCTTTTTTGCTTCCTCCAACATGGTCAGATAGGCATCCAGATCCGCTTTCTTAGGATAGACGACGCCGTAAATCCGCTGCAGCATCTTATTATTGGCATCGCCGTGCCAGTAGGCGCCTGTCACGGCGGTCAGCTTAAACGCTTTCAATACACCGGTACTCGGCACATGCGGTCCCACACAAAGGTCAACATATTCACCCTGCTGATAAAACGAGATTTCTTCTCCTTCCGGCAGATTTTCGATCAGCTCTACCTTATAGGGTTCTTCTCGCTCCTGCATCAGGGCGATTGCCTCACGCCGGGGCAAAGCAAAACGCCGAATCGGCAGATTCTCTTTGACGATCTTTAGCATCTCCGCTTCAATCCCTGCCAATTCGTTGCCGGAAATGGTGGTATCCATATCAAAATCATAATAGAAGCCATTTTCCACCGCCGGTCCAATGGTTGGTTTTGCCGCCGGATAGAGACGCTTCACAGCTTGTGCCAATAAATGAGCGCCGCTGTGACGCATGATATGTTTTCCTTCCTCATCATGAAAAGTCCATAAATTCAAGCGGTCACCGTCCCTCAGTTCCGTGTTCAAATCCACAGCACAGCCGTTGACCTCGGCGGCTAAAACCTCTTTCGCCAGGCTGCTGCTTATTTTTTTGGCTGCCTGCAGACAATTTGCGCCTTCCTCCAATTCCAATTCGCTGCCATTTTTCAATTGAATCCTGATCATAACAGAAGCACCTCTTTCTTTTTTCTTTCCCATCAACGAATGGCGGAGCACCTCCTCCGCCGGAAGCGATCGAAAATAAAAAACCCCGGACAGAACTGATTCCACAGTTCTGTCCGGGGTGCTTTGCACGGTTCCACCCGGATTATGAATTGAGCCAAATCATTGCTCTCAATTCATCCCTTCGTTGTTCTTAACGCTGAACCTGCGGCTGACACTACTCGGATGAGAAATTCCCATTCCTTTGGAACAGCAGCTTGGAAGTGGTTATCCTTATCATCGGAACGCAGGCCTGCTTTCAGCCGGTGACAGGCCCTCTCTGATCGTCAGTATGATAAGTCGTTTCTTCGGCATCGCTCTTTTTGTAATATATCATTGCTGCTGCAGCTTGTCAAGAAAATTATCACAATTGCAGGCAATGGTTTTCTCTGTTCCCTGAGCCATCGGAGTTGGATCAGCAATCGCGGTTGATGGGCATGCTCATGCAACGCGGGCCGCCGCGGCCTCTGGACAATTCCGATCCGGAAAAGGTATGTACCAGCACACCGTTTTTATCCAGCTGCTCATTGGTCACTTCATTGCGGTCGTAAGCAATCACTTCTCCCGGTGCAATGGTCAAAACATTGGAACCCATATTCCAGTGCTCTCTCGGAGCATGAATCACATCGCCGCCGCCAACCGGAATAAAGATCACTTCATCCAGTTTCAGAGCATACCGCAGCGTCTCTTTGACAGGCCCGGCGCATCTTGCGGTCCGCAGCTCACCTTGCCGGGCCATGGTGATTTCGTAAACATCGAATTGCCCTTCCGCCATCGGCGGTGTAACCAGGAATTTATTAGAGTCAACCATGGTAAAAAGCACATCCAAATGCATATAGCGGCGCGATTTTGGCAAATTAAACAGTAAAATTTTCTCATAGCCAGAGTTCAAGACATTGCCGGCCAGAGCTTCGATCGCACCCAAAGAGGTGCGCTCACTATATCCGATGGCCAGCACTTTATCGGATAAGACGTGCACGTCGCCACCCTCAATCCCATACCCCAAATTGTAATCATACCATAGAGGCGTATCATCCCGCCGGAACAGGGGATGATACTTCCAGATGTAGCGCACCAGCAATGTCTCTCGTTGGCGGAACGGCATGCTCATACTGCTCACAATCATGCCGTTGCCGATACAGACGCCAATATCGCGGGTGAAATAGATCCCGCAGAGCGGATCTGTATAGAAAGGATAATCCTCCTCTACAACCATCGGCAACCCCTGCGCCGGGATCCCGCTTAAGTCGCGCTTCATCACACCGCGCAGGATGGTTTCCACAAACTGCGCGGGCGTTTTGATCCGCAGATACTCTCGAATCACTTTCTTTAAACTTTCCGAGGCTACTCTGCTCACCTGCAGGTAATCCTCAATGAAGGCTTCGCGAAGGACCTGGTTTTCAATCACTTCGCGGAATAAATCGGCTAAATAGAGTACATTGGTTCCATTGTTCAGCAGCAACTGCGCGAAAGCATCGTGTTCGGCAGCGGCGATGCGAACATGGGGCGTATCCTCGGAGAGCATATATTCTAAATACGGGGGGATCAACTGTTCCAGTTCCGTGCCGGGACGATGTAGGATCACCGTATTTAATTTGCCGATTTCCGAATAGAGCTGTACAAATTTCCTCATTGCGACTTCTCCTTTATTTTCGTGTTGTTCGCTCTTGGTCGCCATATGATCATATCTTGTACGTGATATGATATCGAAGTCCGTTTTACCGGTAATCGGCTCTGGCTTTTGGGTAAAACAGGAAAACATTCCCTCTGGTTTCTGTAAGCGAAAGTATATTCTAGTATGCAGATGTATAATCCTTTCTCAATGGCAAACTAATTTTAAATTTATAATTATTCATCAACATATTTTTTTCAGTACCGCACAGCAGAGCCGAAGCGCGTGTTATATTTAATATATAAATATCAGCATAAATAAACAATTATATATTTACTTTAATAGATTCTAATCTTGCGAATCTTTGATCTTGGCTTAATTATATTGATCACTCGCAAGAAAAGAAATCAGCTCTTTCTCCTTAAATGGCCTGGGAAAAAAGAAACCTTGCACCTTCCCGGCGTCATTCCATTGCAATTTTATTAAGTGTTCTGAATTTTACGCTCCTTCTGCAATCAAATCACTGTCTAAACTGCGAATCATCTTGACGGTATGAGTAAGAATGATTTGATTTTTCCCGTTTGTGAAAGCATCCCGGAGCAACAATTTCTCCAATTTTACCGTAGAAAATGGCAAGCGCACCGAACGCGCTCAACAGGCATAACCGGTTCCATAATCATCCGGAGAAAATTCCACACCCAATCGAACCATTTGACTCATTTGCTCCGCAAGGATCGTGTCCGAAGCCCCGGCAATCGATTCGGTACTTTCAATCGCCAACTACCGTTGGATATCGACCGACATCGCATCATCCATGGGGAAAGCCGTATTTTTTTTCTTGCTTTTATTTTTTGCTGCAAAGCAAACAGCCGGCGATTTCTTGCAGCAAGCGATCACCGTTCCTCCGTCCGACCAAATTATTGGTTATTTTCATTTCGTCCAAAGAGGTGACGATCAGCTGAAATTTGCTTCCTGCATCCATCCTGTCCTGCAAAATCAGTAAAAATCCCTGCCGCCCCAACAATCCGGTCATTGTATCCAGAAGGTCGTCTGGATTTTGCATCGTCAAATACATCAGCAGTTTCGATCAAGCCATGGCCACGCCTGCAACCAGAAAACCGCGGTATCGGAAATTGCAGACCGATTGCAGCTGTCAATCAAGCCACCGCTGCCAAAATCGTACGATATGGTTCCTGTTTCATTGCCGTCCGATGCTTGATCGCAGTTACCGCCGTCAAGAAGAGGTAGAAGAAAGCATAGAAAGGTAAAAAAACGATAACCAAAGCCATGCAGATTTTGATGCTGCGTGTTAAAACTAAAAATCACGCGTGTCCACGGAGTTGAAAGCAGGAGTATTTCCTGTACAGCTAAGGGAATCATCCGTGCGAGCATAAATTGATCACGATTGAAGCGAATCTGACACGTTAAAAATCATTCCATAAAGCTAAAACATAACGGGCAGCAGGATGAGAGAAAAAACCCATCGGTATACACAGCAGATAATTCAACCAATCGGAGATTACACTGCTCTACCGGATGGTAAACAGGTGATGCTGTCGGGCAAGAGGACAGTCATTGCGGCAACGAAAAGAAGAGCAAACACTCTGTATTGCACCACAAAAAATGATGCCGGGTGAAAAAGCGGCTGGACGTCAGACCAAGAAAAATCAATGCATACAATCCGGATTCGTATACAAAATCCCTGCTTCACCTCTTTGGTCTGCTATATCCTATAAGGAATTCCCGGTCCCGAATCAGTACCATTGTTAAGTATAAGATTCCACATTCATAACAAATTGTCCTTTTTTAAATAATATCGTCACTTTTGTCTCAATTTCCCGTGAAAAATCCAGGCCGTCGGGGTATTCTCCGCTTGGGGAACAGCGGAAACTTCCTCGCTTTCTGCTTTTTTGACTTCGAATGGTTTACGGCTGGGATACCGGCACCTGCCTGCTTTTCACCGGCAGATCCAGTCTTTTGGCGAACGAATCGCTGCTTTTATTTGGTATTTTTCTATTTTCGCTGCTGCCAACAGAATATGTCATAGCAATACGCAGCATAGCTCCTATTTTGTACTTTTCCCCCACCTTTTTGTCAGATTTTATGAATTTAAGTTCGTTTCCGCTTTCTTTTTTCTTATTTTTAGTAGACACTATATGTGTTTATCAATTGATATATATATACTTAACAGCATTTTTCCGAGAAATCAGATAGTTATCGTTATTTGATAGTCACAGTAGTGACCTAGGATCCGTTCTATTACAGTATATGCCTGCCGTGCGGTCTTGACAAAAAACGTCCTCATAGTATAATGAAACGGTCAAAACCGACGAAAGAGAGAAAGAAGGGAACTCCCAATGCAATTTTATGCTACTGATAAAGATTCTGTTCTGCAGTATGTGAATGCGACGGAACAAGGCTTAACCAGTCAGGAAGCACTCAGACGGCAGGAAGAACAAGGGAAAAATAAGCTGCGGGAAGCCGAAAAAGAAACCTTCCTGCAGCGATTCTTAGGGCAAATGAGCGATCCAATGATCCTGATTCTGCTTGCCGCAGCAGCGATTTCCGGAGTGACTTCCTTTTATTCCGGAGAAAGTATGGCTGATGTCTTCATTATTCTTACGGTTGTCATCATCAACGCTACTTTAGGTGTCTATCAGGAAAGCAAGGCCGAAAAAGCAATTGAAGCCCTGCAAGCCATGTCAGCGGCAATGAGCAAGGTATTGCGCGACGGCCAAATCACAGAATTAAAAAGCGAAGACCTGGTTGTCGGCGATATCGTGATGCTGGAAGCCGGCGATGCGGTTCCGGCCGACGGCCGCGTGCTTGCTTGTGCCAGCCTCAAAGTGGAAGAAGCTGCGCTGACAGGAGAAAGTGTTCCGGTTACCAAGCAAACTGAAGCTTTAGCCGAAGCCGAAGATATCCCGCTGGGTGACCGCAAAAATATGGTCTATATGGGCAGTGAAGTTGTTTATGGACGCGGCAAGGTTGTCATCACCCATATCGGTATGAACACCGAAATGGGGAAAATCGCGGATGCCTTAGCCAACGCGGAAGAGGGCGAAACCCCCTTACAGATCAAGCTCTCCCAATTAAGCCGCGTATTGAGCTGGTCAGTCCTGGGTATTTGTGCTTTCATTTTTGTATTCGCCTTGCTGAAATCGGGTGATTTCAGTGGGTCTGTGATTCTGGAAACATTTATGATTGCTGTCAGCCTGGCTGTAGCCGCTATTCCGGAAGGACTTGTTGCGGTCGTGACCATTGTCTTGAGTATCGGGGTCACCAACATGTCCAAAAAAAATGCAATTATCCGTAAACTGAGTGCAGTGGAGACACTTGGCTGCTCTCAAGTGATTTGCAGTGATAAAACGGGTACCCTGACCCAAAATAAAATGACCGTCGTCGATACGTTTGGCAGTGATATCAAAGCCATTGCTACTGCCATGGCGCTCTGCAACGATGCCGAAATCGACGCAAAAGGTGATTTAATTACCGGTGAACCGACAGAAGCGGCTTTGGTTGTTTTTGCTCATGTGCAGCAATTACCGCAGGCTGAATTGAAAGCAACCAACCCGCGCATCGGGGAAGCTCCCTTCGACAGCAACCGCAAGATGATGAGCACGGTGCACCAGACCATAGACGGGATTGTTCAATATACCAAAGGCGCTCCGGAGGTTGTCTTGAGTCATTGCACTTATTATTACCAGAATGGGGTCAACCTGCCGATGAATGATCTGCTGCGTCAGCAAGTCCTTGACGCCAATGCGGCCTTAGCCGGCAGGGCTTTGCGCGTGCTTTGCTGTGCAACCCGGCTTTGGTCAGAGTCGCCCGCCGATTACGAACCGACGACCTTGGAAGAGGATCTTACATTCATCGGCTTGACCGGTATGATCGATCCGGTCCGCCCGGAAGTGAAAAGCGCGATTGAACGCTGTTATGAAGCGGGTATTCAGACTGTGATGATTACGGGTGATCATCATGATACGGCGGTTGCCATTGCCAAAGAATTGGGTTTAGTCAATGACGCTTCCCAAACAATTACCGGTTCTCAACTGAATGAAATGAGCGATGAAGAACTGACAGAGAATATTGAAACTTATCATGTCTATGCTCGGGTTCAGCCGGAACACAAGACCAGAATCGTCAATGCCTGGCGTAAAAACGGCATGATTACAGCCATGACCGGCGATGGTGTCAACGATGCTCCCAGCATTAAAAACGCCGATATCGGCATCGGTATGGGTATCACCGGCACTGATGTCACGAAAAATGTTGCCGATATGGTGTTAGCCGATGATAATTTCGCCACCATCGTCGGTGCTGTGGAAGAGGGACGCCGGATTTATGATAATATCCGCAAAGCGATTCAATTCCTACTCGCCTCCAACTTGAGTGAAGTCCTGAGTATTTTCATCGCGACAATGCTGGGATTCACCATCCTGAAGCCGGCCCACTTGCTTTGGATCAATCTGGTAACCGATTGCTTCCCTGCCCTGGCTCTCGGTATGGAAAAAGCCGAACCGAATTTGATGCAGCGTAAGCCGCGTTCTTCTAAAGATGGTGTTTTTGCCGGCGGTCTGGGATTTGATATCATTTACCAGGGAATCTTAACGACGATTCTGATTCTGGCCTCTTACTTCATCGGTGACTACCTGGAAACCGGCTTATGGCAAATCGGCAACAGCACCGACGGCACCACCATGGCTTTCCTGACGATGAATATGGTTGAAATTTTCCATAGTTTGAATATGCGCAGCCAACGCGGCAGTATCTTCAGTTTGGGTTCGCAGAATGGCTACCTGCTCATGGCAGCCGGTGCAGCTTTCATCATGTCTACCATCGTCATTTATGTTCCCTTCCTTGCCAATGCTTTCGGCTTTGCCGAAATCAACTTACAGGAATTTCTCGTGGCGATGTGCCTGGCCATCAGCATTATCCCTGCCGTTGAAATCGTCAAATTCATTGAACGGAAATCAGCCAAATAAAACTCCCGCAGCCATCCAAAAAAGAACCCCTTGCGGCAGTTCGTTATGCCGAACTGCCGCAAGGGGTTTCTATTGAAAAGAGGACCTGGTCTTCTTTTAGCATGAGCCGCGTTGCCGTTCTCTTCCTGTTGCGCTTATCGTTGTAATTTTGCCAGCGGATTGCTGCTGACAAAAGTATCAACACTGTAGAGAAATAAAATCTGATCAAATTCCTTGATATCCAGCAGGTCACTGATCTCGCTGTTGATATAGCGCAGGTCTACCAGGACGATTTCATCATAATGCTGCAGAAGCATCGGTGCCAAACAGTGAGCATAGGAATCCTTGAACAACAGCAATTTCTTTCCGGTAGCCTGATTGCCATAGAGCGTTACAATCGGTTGATTCTGCCCTAAAAAATAACCGTACTGATCCTTGACTTCCAGATATTGCGGGAAATAAACGGAATCGTAGTAAGCAGGCTCTCCGTTCGTTTTGATGCTGCAGCCTGCGTCGGCGGCAGTCTGAAAAGCTTCCATCGTATCCGGTTTGATGAACCGTACGCCGGATTTTGAATAGAGTGTGCCATTAAAATTCCAACTCACGGTTTCGGCCCGATAGGCAACCGGAACCAGTCCCAGCGCGCGGCAATATTCCAGATAAGCGAAATAAGCTCCATAGGTCGTCCAATGATGATCTGTCCGATAATAAATGTACTCTTCCGCATGCTCGCGCAAGGCAGCTGATAATGAAATAGCGGTCATTCCCGCCGCTTTCTGATAAATCTGCTGTATGAGGGGATCCTGCGGCCAGCTCTGCGCAAAGAGCGGCAGCTTATCCGGCTGGATCTCGGCCGCGCTGGGCACCAGCATAACGGCGCATGGCTTTTGAGCAGCGGCAAAGAAGTCCAGCATGCCTTGCAGATTATCCTCAATATTAGCTTGGTTCGCATCTTCCAATTTACTGAGCAAAGCGTTTTTTCCGATGAATACACCGTTGCTCTCCCGCTTGCCCAGGGCATATTCCAAATCACTCTGTAAGCTGATCCAATGATCGCGAAAAACGAATTGATCATTGACATACTCATCCAATTTCGCCATATAGCTGCCATTCAGTAAAGAGTTCAGCGAAAATTCCGGGATTTGCGCCAGATAGCGGTTTTCATTTTGAGAAAACTCTAAAGTGGGTGTGAGAAAGTTGGCAGCGAGAATGGTGATCCATAAGGGGAAAATCAGGTAAAAGAAGGCTTTGTTCATCGTAGTTTTCATTTTTTTCCTGTCCTCATCAAAATCTGAAATATAAAAAAGGATTGTATGTACTGTTGACAAGATAGGCAATGCAGGCGCAGAAGAGCAGCCCATAAAAAGCGGCCGTGGCTGCTGCCGGCAGCGGTTTTACGGTGTGATCCGCAAAATTCAGGTATTTCTTAAAATGCGGTGTGGAAAAATAGGCTGCCAGTAAAAAAATAATGCCGTAATTCCATAAATAATATAAACTCTGTTCATTATAGAGAGGGATTTTAGCCAGGCCCAGCATGCCCTGGAAAACTTCGGACATTCTGTGCAAATCTTCAAAATAGAAAATCACCCAGCCAAACATCACCAGAAGAAGCGTGTAGACGTGGCGAAAGAAAGCAGGTATTTTTTTCAAAGTTGGCATCAACAGATATTTTTCGATCATCAGCAGGAAACCGTAATACAATCCCCAGAGCACAAAGTTCCAGGATGCGCCGTGCCAAAAACCGGTTAAAGCCCAAACCGCGAGCAAATTGAATAAATGCCGGCGCACGGAAACCCGATTTCCTCCCATTGGGATATAAACATAATCGCGGAACCAGGCACCCAATGTAATATGCCAGCGGCGCCAAAATTCAGTGATGCTCTGTGAAATATAAGGGAAATTAAAATTCTCGTCAAAAGTTAAGCCGAAAACGCGGGCTAACCCGATGGCCATGTCGGAATAACCCGAAAAGTCAAAATAGATTTGGAAGGTATAGGCCGTTATACCGAGCCAGTAGAGCAGTACGGAAGGCACTCCTGCCCTGCCGTCCGCAATCTGGTTGGCTAAAAACCCAACATTATTGGCAATCAGGACTTTCTTGCCCAAACCCAACAGGAAGCGCCTCATACCGAGAGACAGGCTGTCACGCGTCATCTGATGGTCATCCAGATCATTCTCGACGGTAACATAACGGACAATCGGACCGGCGATGATCTGCGGAAACAGAGTCGTATAGGCTAAATAATTGTAATAGGATTTCTCGCAACTGGTAGTTCCTCTGTAAACATCGATCGCATAAGAAATCGATTGGAAAGAATTAAACGAGACTCCAATCGGCAAGATGATCTTGGGGATGGCAAAAGCGATTCCGGTCAGAACACTGAAATTCTGCAGCAAAAAACTGGTGTACTTAAAAAAAACCAGCACACTTAAATTGCTGCCTACCGATATCAGCATAAAAAGCCGTCTCTTTTTTTCATTTTCACGGTTTTTTTCCATCAGGCGGCCACAAATATAATCCTCCACCGAAAGCAGAAGCATAACCGGAATAAATCGAATCTCACCCCAGGCAAAAAAGACCAGACTGCCAATGATCATGACCAGATTCTTCAATCGTTGGGGAGCCAAATAGTAACAGAGAAATAATATAGGTAAGAAATAAAATAAAAAGCTGATACTGCTGAAAACCATGCTCATTCATTCCTTTATTTTTAAATCAAAAATACCTGACTTTACCGCCGTTTCTTGTAATAGTAACGGCAGGCAAGGCAAATGACCGCGACTGCAGCAGCAGCTAAAATAATCTTGGAATACCAGCCAATATAAGTCAAACCATTTTGCCAGGCGCTGCCGGCCGATTGACCCAGTAAAATTAAAATCGTGTTCCAACCCAAGCTGCCCAAGAGAGTCAAAGAAAAGAAAAGCAGCGGCTGCATTCTCGTAATCCCTGCCGGAATCGAAATCAAACTGCGCACAATCGGCACAAACCGGCAAAGAAAAACTGCGCTGCCCTGATAGCGGCTGAACCACTGCTCTGTTTTTGCCAAGTCCGTTTGGTTGAAATGCAGACGTTTGCCCCAGACACCGTTCAACAAATGATCCAGCCTGCTTTTCCCTAAATAATACCCCAAAAGATAGAGGACTGCCGCACCCGCCACGGATCCGATGGTGGCCGTAAGAATTGCCCAGGGCAGTCTCATCGCGGTCTGTGTGATCAGATAACCGGAAAAAATCAAAACTACTTCCGATGGAATGGGTGGAAAGATTGTTTCCAAACAAATCATGAAAGCAATTCCGAAATAGCCATATTGATTGATGAAATCGATCATTGATTCCTGCATAAGGCTATACCCTTTCTCCGATCTCCGATCGCCGCTGTAACCGGATCGGTTTGCTGTTAACAGGACTTGCCTTAAAAGGTTCATCCAACCGGTCTTGTGCTTCTCCGGTCAGCGCGCACTTTGTTTATGAAAGAATATTACACTAAAACGCTGCAAACTCCTTCATTTGCAAGCAGCGCAGGTGTTAACTGATTGTGAACAAGAAAGAAATCCCCTGTCAGATCTCGCTGCCCCTTTGATAGAAAATGAGACAAACAAAGGGAAAAACACAGGCTGCAAGAGATTAAGCTTCCGCAGACTGTGTCTTTTAACTTTCCCTTGCCGGCATGAAAAGCGAATCCCGCCCGGATGCCAAAGAGTTTGCTAGAGAATAACGACTTTTTTACCCGTTGTATCGCCTTTGACCTGGTCAAGCGCGTGTTCCCAGGCCTCCAGGCCAACGTTCTGGTCATAATATCTGGTGTTTTCCGTTAAATGCGCCAGCACAATTTTCGCGGTCGTTAATAAATCATCATTGCTCACATTGGTGCGCGCATCCACTAAGCCATGTTCCAGTTCAATCTGCAATCCATCCCAATATTCTTCGGCAGTGTATCCGGCTGTACTAAAATCAATCCCCAATTTCGCTGCCGCAAATTTGACATCTTCCAGTGTGAATTTCTCCATTTCAGTTCCTTCTTTCTTTTTTTATTCCGCTTTTTCTGCGGGCAAGTCCGATTCCGGCAGACAAAGCGAAGCCGGAAAACGAATTCTCTTTTTAATTCGCATTTCAATGGCACTATTCCTTCCAAGCTCGGCGATGCATCGGCTTCCGTTTTGCCCCTATTGACGCTCGAACTTACCTTCTCCCGCCTCCACCACAAAGCCGCACCAATTATCCGCATACTGCAGCAGCAGCGTCAAAGGTTTTTCATTGGTAGCAACACTGGCATTGTCTTCCACGTACTGGCCGTCATGATAAACAATCGCCTGTACTTCTTCCTCGCTCAGCTTGATAAAAGGTCCCGCCAAATAGAGGCTCCTGACCGGTACGCTCAAATAAGTCAGGTCCTTGTTAAAATGATAGGCGGTGCCGGCTTGGTAGCCGTATTGTTTTTGCCTGGCGGTGGCCTCATTCGGCAGGTATTGAGGATTACCCGGCATACCCGCTTTACCCAAGTCGTGCAGCAGCGCGACAATCACACAGCTTTCGTCGGTGATTTCCGGTGCCAGGACTGCTTTTATTTTCAGCATCGTCTCCGCAACATTACAGGAATGCTCAAGCAGTCCGCGGTCCCGGCTGAGATGGAAGCGCGTACTGGCTGGAGATATCAGCCAGGCGGTTTCGTTTTCCATAAAATCCGTCAGCTTTTTGAATTGCTCCCTGCGTTCCGTCACCTGGTTTTTCAGAGCAACGTATCGCTTCATCAAATCACTCATATTGATTCCTCCGCTCGCTGGCTTACTCTTCTAACTCCGGTAAATTGACCACATATTTTGAATTCAGCGCATTCTTTTCCTGAGCAGCATTCTTATAATTCGTGACTTCCTCTCTGGCTTTACCGATTGGCTGAATCGTACCGGCTCCGGCAATACAGCCACCCGGACATGCCATGCCTTCCAGTAAATAACCGTTATAGACGCTGCTTTTGGCTGCTGTCAGCATTTTTTTACAATTTCGCAATCCTTCCGCAGTCGTCACTTTGATTTGGCGCTCCGGTTGCAATTTTTTAATCACATCAACAACCGCACCGGATACACCGCCGGTCACCGCAAATCCCCGCCCGGCTGCGGTTGCCTGATTCAACGGTATTTCCGCCGTGATTTGTGCGAACTGAACCTCTTTCGCCACAAACATCCCTTGCAGTTCCTCAAAAGTCAGCACAAAGTCCACATCGCTGCGGATATCGCTGCGGCTGGCTTCCAGTTTTTTTGCCGAGCAGGGTCCGATAAAGGCGATGCGTGCCCGGGGGTATTTTTTCTTCAGCAGCCTGGCGGTCAGCACCATGGGAGTCAGAGCCATCGAAATACAATCGGCAAATTGGGGAAATAACTGTTTTGCCATCATCGACCAGGAAGGGCAGCAAGAAGTGGCCAGGAAGGGCTTTTCTGCCGGCACTTCCCGCAGGAAAAGTTCCGCCTCCTGAACGGTACACAGATCCGCCCCCACCGCAACTTCCACCACCCTGTCAAAGCCCAATTGCTGCATTGCGGCAGTCAGCCGTTCCGGTGTCGCTTCGGCGCCAAACTGACCGAGAAAAGCAGGCGCTACAATGGCAATCACCTGATCGCCGCGCTGAATGGAAAGCACCAATTGAAAAATCTGCCCCTTATCTACAATTGCCCCGAACGGACAATTGACCAAACACATGCCGCAGGAGACGCATTTATTATAATCGATTTTCGCCTTGCCGTGTTCATCCATGCCGATCGCATCAACACCGCAGGCGGCGGCGCAGGGCCGTTCTAACCGGATCACGGCATTATAGGAGCAGGCACTGCTGCAGCGGCCGCATTTGATGCATTTCTGCTGGTCAACCACAGCCTTCAGGTGTTCAAAAATAATCGCCTGACTGGGGCAAACCTGAGCGCAGGATTTTGCTAAACATCCCTGACAAAATTCCGTGACTCTATATTGAGTCGTGGGACAGGCATTGCAGGCAAAAGGAATAATATTCACCAACGGCGGCTCGTAGTATTTTTCGGCAATGGCGCTCTGATCAACCCCTTCCGATAATAATTTATGTTCGCTGACAGGACGGATCGGCAGCCCCATTGCCAAACGGATACGTTCCCCTGCTATCGCCCGTTCCAAGAAAATTGACTCTCTGTACTTGGCGGTTTCACCAGGCACAATCACATAAGGCAATTGTTCCACGCGGGAATAATCACCGCCTTCATAGGCTAAACGTGCCACTTCGGCAAAAACCTGTTTGCGAATCTTGGTCACAGACGACTCCAATCCTCTGATCATCCGAATCCTCCTTTTCACTGCAGTCCGATTTCGGTTCGTTGCCTTTTTTTCGTTAGCTTGTTTTTTTACGATAGAAGAAATATTTCGCGATTTCAGTGGTGATGATGTAGAGCAGGGCAATTCCCAGCAAAGACAACAAGGTCGGCAAGGGAATTGCGACAATATTCAGCGCTTTTTGCAGCGGGAAATAAGGAAGAATCAAGGTGAAAATGCCGACTGCAATCGTGGAATACAAGAGTAACGGCGCCGGTTTGCTCTGGTAGAAGGGCTTGCGGGTCCGGGCAACCAATAAAATCAACAGTTCTGTCAGAATTGAAAGCACAAACCAGCTGCTTTGAAAGAGTTCTTCGCCGGCCTGGAAGCCTACTAAGAGCACGGCAAAGGACAAATAATCGAAAGCTGTGCTGATGAAACCGAAGGTAAACATAAAATTACGAATTGACCTCATGTCCCAGCGCTGCGGCACCGCAATCGTTTCTTCGTCAACCGTATCTGCCGCAATGGTCATGGCGGGAAAATCCGAGATAAAATTGATCAGCAAAATCTGCTTTGGCAACAGCGGTAAAAACGGCAGAAATAAAGACGCACCCGCCATGCTGAACATATTGCCGAAATTCGCACTGGTCGTAATATTGATATACTTCAGGGTGTTGGCAAAAGTGGCCCGGCCTAAAATCACGCCGTTTTTCAGGATACTCAAATTCTTCTCCTGCAGGACGAAATCGGCTGATTCTTTGGCCACATCTACCGCTGTGTTGACAGAAATGCTGACATCCGCCACATGCAAAGCGGGTGCGTCGTTGATTCCATCGCCCATATAGCCAACGACATGTCCTTGCTTTTTCAAAGCGAGAATGATGCGTTCTTTTTGGCTGGGATTCACTTCGGTGAATAAGTCGGTTGTTTCGACGCGCTCCCGTAAGGCATCATCGCTTAATTCGGTCAGCTCGCTGCCCGTCAGAACTTGACGGATCTGCATACCAAGCGATTTGGCGATGTGCAGGGCGACCAGATGATTGTCGCCGGTGATTACACGCAGTTGAATACCAAGCTGAGCCAGTTCCGTTACGGTTTGAATGACATCCGCTTTCAGCGGATCTAAAAACAACAGAAAGCCTGTAAAAACCAAATCCTGTTCATCCTGCAGCGAGTATTTCGCTCGAACCTCTATGGACTTCTGAGCGATACCCAACACGCGAAACCCCTGGTCGCTCCAGTCCGCCAGATGCTGATTCATTGCTGCCAGGAGCGAAGCGCTGAGGATTTGTTCCCCTGTTTCTGTTTCTACTTTGCTGCAAATCGGGAGAATATTGTTTAAAGCGCCTTTCGTGATCATTTTACAGCCTGCAGCCTCCTGCACGATCACACTGAGCCGTTTGCGCAGAAAATCGAAGGGGATTTCTCCGATTTTCTTGACATCGTCAATCTCAAGCCGCCGATCCGCGATGATCACCTTATCCAGGTCATTTACCAATCCGATTTGCAGCTTGGAATTGAGATAAGCCAAACGGAACACCGTTTCGGAAGGATTCCCCCGGATATCCACTGCAGCATCGAGACGAACCACACCTTCTGTCAAAGTACCGGTTTTATCGGTACAAAGTAGATCCATACTGCCGAAATTCTCCAGAGCGGTCAGATGACGCACGATAACTCCTTTTTTCGCCATGGCCTGCGCCCCCTGGGAAAGCGTGATATTGATGATAGCCGGTAATAATTGCGGGGTAATGCCAATCGCCAAAGCGACCGAAAAGAGTAAGGAATCAATAAAAGGTCTCCGGAAAACCAGATTCAACAGGAAGACGAACAAGGTTAAAACGAGCATAACCCCGGCCAGTAAATAACCGAAGTGTCGTACGCCGCGGCCAAATTCCGTTTCGGGAGCAATCGTTTCGAGATCTTTGGCTATTTGACCGAACTCGGTATGCAATCCTGTCTCTGCCACCAGTACTGTGGCAGTGCCGCTGCGCACATTGGTTCCCATAAAGACACAATTTTTCCGATTTGCTACCGCGGTTTCCGCCTCAACAGTCACTGCTTCTTTCTCAACGGCAAAGGCCTCTCCGGTCAGAATCGATTGGTTGACATGAAACGCCTCGCATTCCAGAATCAACCCATCGGCAGGAATCAGGCTTCCTGCGGAAAGCAGAACAATATCACCGGGTACCAGCTCAATTGTTGGGATTTCCAACTCCTGCCCGTTGCGAAGCACGGTGGATTTCTGTTGAATGCGCGAGCGCAGTTCGCTGATGGCATGATCGGCACTGTATTCCTGCAAAAAGCTGAGAACCGCGCTGGCCAAGACAATGACCAAAATAATGATGGAATCAAGCCAGTCACCGGTTGCGGCCGAAATTGCTGTTGCGATCAGCATAATCAAAATAATCAGACTTTTGAATTGATTGAGAAAAAGCCGCAGCGGAACATTTTTCTTCTGCGCCTGAATGGCGTTGGCACCATTCTGCTTTAATCTGCGGGCAGCTTCTTCCCGGCTGAGTCCCGCTCTGGAGGACTGAAGTTCCTGCAGTACGGCGTCGGGAGAAAGACTCCAGTATTTTATTTTCTTTTCCGCTTCCATCTTGATAACACGCTTCTTCCGATCATACTGCCGCAGTAAAAAAACCCTGCCGGTCGATTGAATGCGATTCGTTCTTTCTACCACTGCGTTCGCACAGTACAGGCTGCTGTTTTCCTGCCATCCACACCGGTGGCAGTAAGCACCGCATTTCCGGGTTTCTAAATCTTACGGCCCCGTTGCTCATGACAGCAACGTTCTGTCATGCAACATCATTTATTATACTTTATCTTCAGCGGAAATTACAATACTTTTCCGGGAGACAAATCAGGAAATATTCACTTCAGCGATTTTTCCGCGGCGGTTCAGAAAAGCGCGGTGCTATTGAGCGCGCTGAATAAAAAGAAGAAATTGCCGCACTCAATCGGAATTGAAAAGCAGCAGCCGAAAAAGGATGAGCAGGCTTCTCTTTTGGGAAGTTGCTCATCCTTTTTTCGGTTGATCAAGCAACCTCACTGCTTATTGTTCATAAGGATCTTTGCTTGGTGTTGCCCTGATCCCGTAAATATCATCGTAGGCGGTAAAAGCATTGACCTTTTCCTTGCCCAGCCGGGCACAGAGTGCCTGAAATGCCTGTTCCGCATCTGCTAAAATCCGTTTTTCATCACAGGCCAGCATCTTGCGATTCTCCAGCATGACTTCACCGTCAACAATCACGGTATCGACATCCTGACCTTGGGCATGATAAACAATTCTTTGCACCGGCATGATGCCAAAAGGAGCCAGGTGCGGCTGCCTGGTATTGACAATGATGATATCCGCCCGTTTGCCAACCTCGAGCGAACCTGTCAGATGGTCAATTCCCAGCGCTCTCGCCGCGCGAATGGTACACATTTCCAAGACCCGACCCGGCGGTGCCAGCAGCGGATCATTTTCATGGGCGCGGTGAATAACCTGAAACACCTTCATATCGCGCCAGATATCATAGCTGCGATCCGGAGCGGTGCCGTCGGTGACGATGACAACCTCGCCTCCCGCCCGCAATACTTCATAAACCGGGCAGCGGTTTTTGATATTTGCTCTGGTTGTCGGACCGTGGAACAAAACGGCGCCGGTATCGGCTAAAATTTTGATCTCATTCTCGCTCAAACCCGTCGCATGCGTCAGGGAGGTGGTCGGTCCCAATAATTCCGGGGTGGTATCATAGACAAACTGCACGCCGCCGCCATAGACATGCGTATGCAGCGGCTGATTGTATTCTTTGGCAATGCGGCCCATCTGTTGATTTTTCCAGATGCAGAATTCTCGGGTGTCTCCTTTGTCTCGATTGATGCCGATGCTGCCGGGAGCCACAATACAGATCTGTCTTTTATGTTTTCCGTTGAGAGTTCTGACCGCTGTTTCGGTATTTGCTACCATTTGTTCCGGGGTAAACTCGGTTTCATAAGGCCGGTCATTTTGCCAAACCACAGGCTTTTTCGGCCAGGGACCATCACAGGAGCCGATACCGGATATCTGCCGCAAGCCGGTCTTGCCTGCACCTTCAAAATGCGCAACAAGATTTTCCAGACGATCCGGCCGGGGGGTGCTGCCCAGCATCGAGACGCCTGTCGTGATGCCGAATTTCAAACGTTCGGCCGCCGCCAGCGCCCCTTCCGCATACCAAAAGAACTCATCGGTATGACGAAAATAAATATCCTCCGCCATAGAGCCCCACCAACCGGCTGGATTCGCCGTATCATTCTGCTCGGCAAAGGTCTTGATGAGACAATGGCCGGCATGGCCGTGACCGTCGATCAGACCGGGCAGCACGGCCAGGCCTTCGGCATCGATGATTTTCTTTGCTTCGACTCGCTCCGGCAGGTGCTGCATCGGTCCGATTGCCGCAATGCTGTCACCAATTACCGCGACAAAACCGGGCTGATAGATCCTATGCTGCGCGTCGACCGTAATCACGGTTGCGTTTTTGATCAGAAGATCAAACATTCTGCTTCCCATCCTTTCAGAATCCCTATTTTTACACTATTTCTCTCGAATACGCTGAAAAACTAAGGGATGATACTGGCTAGAGTATAGCAAGACGACTGTTTGCTGTCAATCGAACAGGCTCAGAAACCCGCCGGATTTCTGAGCCTTGATATACGTTTATTTTTTTTGCACCAGATGATATTTCTATGAAGTAGTTACACAAAGCTGCTCTGATTCTGAAATTTGATCGGCCCTTGACGAATTTCCCCATTGCAGCAACCGCCTCCTTGCCGCAAGCAAAGTTCTGCAGAGACGGCAATCTGATTTCTTCCCCGGTGTTTTGCCTCATACGTCCGATGTGTTGATTCCGTCTCCCGCATTGTGATTTTCCTCCCTTGTGCTTTACCTCATATAAGGCGGTATCGGCTGTTTTGTCAATGTCTCCGGACCGATCCGCTTCGGATTCCCGCAGATTTACCCGCAGCGGATGGTATTTTTTTTTGCTCAATCTCCCGCAGTGCGGCGGATTTCTGCCGCAGATGTAACTCTGCCCAAATTCGGTATGCTTCCTGTTCCTTGCAATCCATCAGCAAAATTGCAAATTCCCAACCGTCAATCCGGGAAACGCGGATGTTTTCAGCTTGCAATTCTTTCAAGGGACGCGCTAAAAAAATACCAGATCACCAACCGCTGGCCCTATCGGTCATTCACATCTTGTAAAATAATCCATAGCGATCATCTTCAGCGCAAGGATTTTATTGGTGCTGCAGCCTGCTTCCGGCCGCTCTGCTAACTCCTGATCAAAGGTCTTGCGATTCTTCAAACCGGTAAATAGATCCAGGCACCGCTTGCTCCCGCAGCAGACTTTGCCGGCTGTTCTAATCCGGCAGAGCTGTCAAAGTCTCGTTGCCGTTTTGGATCAAAACGTTCGCCGATAAAAAAGCGCAGAGAAACATAAAACAAGCGGCAAAAATCCGCAGTGCCATCGCACTGTCCAACTTTTCTGCCCCGTAGTCTTTGACAGCAGGCAGCAATCGAATCAGACTGCTTCATCTAAAAAATCAGACGGTAATCCAGCACTCTCAGCTGCGTTTGGGCATAAAAAAGCGTTACCTTTGCTGCAATCGGATCAGCAACGATAACGGAATTGGTTGCGGGGGTAGGATTTGGACCTACGACCTCCGGGTTATGGGCCCGACGAGCTACCAGACTGCTCTACCCCGCGAAAAAATGGAGCTGATGAACGGATTTGAACCGTTGACCTTATCC